>DAISHM010000059.1:3416-7002 GCA_036822535.1 Candidatus Caenarcanales bacterium | reverse complement strand
ACCTCCAGTAGTATCTAATGCAGCATTTATAATGTTTGAGCTAGAAATAGAATTATATTTAGGTAAAATACCAAGCATTCTATTATCTTAACCTGGATGACTAAGCCAAAAATAAAAGTCTAGACAAATTTTTTATTTTTAGTTTATAATTTTATTAAATAGAATTAAAAATGAATGGTCTTAATCCTACAGCTCAACTCGGTAAAATTAATGCTGGTATAGATTTACAGCAGCAAAATTTAGCTAAAACTGAGAACAATATACAAAAATCTATCTTAGGTGACTCTACGATTTCATCTGGCACCCTAAGACAAAATCTTCATGTCGCAGCACAGCTTTTAGCGTTTTTAAGAGAAAGTAATCGTGCTTGGCTAGAAGAGGCTAAGGCTGAACAGAAGCTTTTACGTGAATTACGCGTAGGTGATAGTACTGATTTAGCCACTGCTTAAAGACTGGCTTTTTATAGTAAAAGCCGCATTAAAAGTCTCGCCAGATTTTAGGATTATCGATTTAGGATCATATTCTGCTGCCTGATTTTTTTTCAGAATACTACCCATATTTCCAGCATTAGGACTAGAACTTAGAGGTTCTACACAGAGCTTATTATCAGCACCATTATACAGCGTCAGAAATGGTAAAGTCTTAGCATCTTGGCTAATAGAGATTTCATGATCCGCATTACGAATAACAGTAGTCGCAGCCTTTCCTTGAGCATCATTAGGCTTAACTAAAAAATGGTCATCTAGTGCACCTGATTGTTTATCAGCCTTTCGCTGAGTATTTAAGGGATCTGCATCTGATATATTTTTCAATAGACCTGAAGGTAATTGTTCTTTATTCTTTTCTAGCTGAGCCTTTACTGAACTAGTAAAACTCGTATCTGGAGAGCTTTTAAAATAAGGATGCCAAGCTAAGCCAATGAGAGGAAAAAGACCTTTATTAGCAGATTTTTCATTACCCTTATTTTCAACACTAATACTAGTCTCTAACTGAGCTGCTTTATCAGTATCAGCCTTACTTAGAGTGTAGCTCATTTTAAATTCTGCTTCCCCCAAGCTTTTCTTTAAAGCCTGATTATCAGCAGTATTAAATGAATAAGTAATCCTAAGATCACCGCTACGATTAGTTTCCAGCTTAGCTAATTGCCAGGGAAGTTTACCAAATATACCATGAATATTATTCTTTCCCTCGCTTTCAGCATCTACATTAGCTGCCTTCGCAAGCTTATTTAAATTAATAGACTGGATTTTATGCTTAGCATCCTCAAATTTTATTTCAGCATTTAAAGTACGATTAGGTGGACTAATCAACTGCATCCCCTCTAAGCTAGCTACTTTAGAATCTTTCAGATCCTTTTTAATTAAAGGTGAGCTGATAATCTCTCGCGAATCTAATTTAAGGCTCATCAGTCCAGCACCTAGTTCTGGGCTTATACTAATAGACTCTTTAGCATCTTTATTTAATGAAAAATTTTGTAAGCTCACGTTCAGACCAGCTACACTACGCTTAGTTTCACTAAACATATTAGCTAGCTTAAGCTGTTCTAGACTAATTTCCTGCCAGGAGCTATCAGATTTTCGTGATAAAAGGCTTATCCCCTGAGTATTCCTAAGAGGACTAGTCAGATTTGGCTTAAGCTGAGACTCTCCCCCTGGGGAGTATGCATTTCGAAGAGAAGAAAGTTGATTGATAGCAACGCGAGGCGAAAGAGGATAATTTGAGCTAGGGTTTTCAGACAGCTTCGTCTGAGATAAATGAGATTACGACTTTGCTATTAATCTAAAATTCAGTATACTACGAAATCTAGCTTAGCATAAAACTACTCATTTTTTCGAGATATTTAGCAAGTACATCTACCTCAATATTAACTAAATCACCGACTTGAAGCTGAGATAAATTAGTTTTCTGCCAAGTGGCTGGAATAATGCTTACATAAAAGGTATCGGCTTCCATCTTTACCACAGTAAGACTAATACCGGACAGGCTGATAGAACCCTTATTAATAATATATTTAGAATAAGTCGGGTCTATCTTAAAGTAAAGATCATAGCTGCCCTGCTGATCTAGAATCCTTATACATTCAGCGACAGTATCTACATGCCCCTGTACTATATGACCACCTAACCTATCTTGAGCTCTCAGACAGCGCTCTAGATTAACTAAATCTGAGACCTTCAAGCTCCTTAAAGCCGTGACATTTAAAGTCTCTTTCACTGCCTCTACTGAAAAGCTCTCTGAGTCAAAGTCTGTGACAGTAAGACAAACACCATTTATCGCAATACTATCCCCGAGCTTAATATCTTCTAAAACTAATTTTGCAGCAATACTAATCTTAAGATTAGTCTCTCGTGGCTCTAGAGACTTTATGCTAGCGACTTCTTCAATTAGACCAGTGAACATTAGTTAAAAATTGTAACACCATTGAACTTTGTCTTTAGCTTACAGTTTCTAGCCTCTAGCTGATAAAGCTATTTTCCGGAGCCTTTCCCCTTCTACTATAGGATAAGCAGCTAAACCAGCTAAGGATAAAGGAATTACTAATTTTAGACTATACTCACCAGCGAAAACTAAATAGAGCTGAGCTAAAGCAAATATAATTCCACCTAGTTTCATCATAAAACTCTCTCTCATAAAGCCAAATGCTATTTTAGAAAGACCATCAACAAAGCTCGAAAAAGCTAAAGCCCTAACTGAAAGGGTGGTTACCAGAGCGGCTATCGAATTATAATCTGAATTTTTAATAAAAATATTATAATAAGCTGCAAGCTCAAAGCCCGCTATAACGAAAAGTGGAATAGCGCTTAATATTCTAAGCAAACTAGAGAAGAATTGTGAGCGTATCGCATCGTCAATAAAAGCACGCCATTTACCTGACTTAATCAGTGAGAGCATTTCTAGAGAGCGCTGCAAAACTTCTATACTAATAATCTTTAAATAACTAAAGAAATTTTTTGAAAAATTTCCTTTACTTAAGAGATCTTTTTCATGCTGATATTTTTCGGGATGATACTTTACTAAAGCTTCATAGCTATAGTCTATTTTAATAAAACCGACGAAAAGTCCTTCTCTAAAGGCATTACCAATAGGATTAGTCGCAAAATAATTGGTAACTATAATCCCTAAAATCCCTGTGCTAAGTAAAATACGATACTGAGGTATGTAAACCATGAGTAAAGGTATGTTTTGTAAAGCACAGGATAAAAGTAAAATTTGATTCGCTACTGTGTAAGGGAATTCTAAATTTAATATAAGTAAAACTGCTGTAACTAAACCAGCAGTAAAAGACATATAGCCGAAGAACTCATTTAGAAATATTCGAGGATCAGCAATCCGAATCTTTAATTCTTGAGTTAAGTCGATATGACTCTTGAGCATTGAAAACATTTTACATTTTTTGCTACTGCTATAATAAAAATTTATGAAAGAAAAGGACTTCTTGATGATACCTGGTCCGACTCCAGTACCAGAGTCAGTGCTTCTAGCCTTAGCTAAGCACCCTATAGGACACAGATCTAAAGAATTTTCTAAAATTTTTACTGATGCGAATGAATAGTTAAAAGCTATAGCTAAGACGAAAAATGATGTT
>DAISHM010000059.1:0-3406 GCA_036822535.1 Candidatus Caenarcanales bacterium | reverse complement strand
TATATTCTTAGAACGGTTGAGTCTTTCTGTATTGGAAGCAGCTATTTCTAATACTATTAATCGTGGTGATAAAGTCCTGAGCTTAGTTATAGGAGTTTTCGGACAAAGATTTGCGGATATAGCGAAGATCTATGGTGCAGAGCTAGACATTATCAAAGCTGAAATGGGTGCAGCAATACAGTTAGAAGATTTAAAAGCTAAGCTCGATGCAGATACTGATAAAAAGATTAAAGCTGTAACCTTAACTCACTCAGAGACTTCCACTGGTACTGCTAATGATTTAAAAGCACTTATTCCTTTAATTAAAGAGCATGGAGCCTTAGTCATGGTAGATGCAGTTACTAGCCTTGGCTGCATGGAGCTCAATACAGATGAACTCGGAATAGATGTATTAGTCTCTGGTTCACAGAAAGGGTTTATGGTTCCACCTGGACTTAGCTTCGTTTTCGTTTCAGCTAAAGCGATGGCGGCTAAAGCAGAATGCACTCAGCCTAATTATTATTTCTGCTGGAATCAAGCCAAAAAAGCTCTTAGCGATAATACTACTCCATGGACACCTAACGTAAGCCTGATTATCGCTCTAGACACAGCTTTAAGCATGATGATGGCAGAAGGCATAGATCAAATCATCTCTAGACACGCACGCCTCAGAGATATGCTCAGAGCTGGCATAAAAGCATTAGGACTAAAATTACTAACAGCTGACGAGACTGCTTCAGCAGCAATTACTGCGATTTATCCTCCAGAGGGTATTTCAGTTCCAGAGATAAGAGCGAGCTTAAAGAATGACTGGAATATAGTAGTAGCTAATGGTCAAAAAGAATTAACCGACAAGATATTCAGGATGGGACATTTAGGCGTCGTCTCTGAACGTGACATCTTAACTGGTCTTAGTGCTTTAGAAGCAGTTCTTACTAAATTAGGTTATCAATGTGAAAAGAGAACAGCATTAAAAGCCTGCGGAGCTGTGTAAAACTAGCTTAGCTAAAAGTTTCAAGAACATGAGTACCGAATCTGAAATCACTAAATCATCAAGAACTTTACGCATACTTGCCTTAGGTGGCTTGCATGAGTTAGGAAAGAATATGTTCGTCTTTGAGTCTTATGACGAGAAGAATCCAGAGAAATCAGAATATTTAATTATAGACGCTGGTCTAAGACACTTCGGGCATGATAACCCTGGCATAGATTATGCTATCGCCGATTTTAAGTACTTAAAAGATAGGAAATCTCAGATTAAAGCCCTAGTACTAAGTTCAGCTAATTATAGACACTGTGGTGGAGCACATCAGATCATTTGTAGCCTAGAGATTAAAACTGTATATGGCTCAGCGACAGCAATTGAATTAGTAAAAATAGAACTAGACTCTGAGACTAATCAGAAAATTCAATGGTTGAAATTAGAATCTAGGCTAGATATAGACTTGTCACCATTTATAATAAAACCATTTTTCATTACCAGCTCTAGTGCCGATAATTTCGCTCTATTAATAGAGGCTCACAAGAAAAAAGTTTTTTACTCAGGTAGCTTTAAAATGGATCAGACTCCTTTATATGGTGAAAAGAGTGACCTAGCGGGAATGCTTGCAGCCATGCCACCTAAAACAGAATTAGGGAAAGCGATAGATCTATATATCGGCTGCTCTACTAATGTAGAAACTCAAGGATACTCTCTTTCAGAATTAGACTTAGTAGGTAATTTTAAAAAGATCTTATCCCAAAACTCTTCTAAACGTATCTTAATTAATACCTATGACTCTAACTTCATTAGGCTACAAAATTTTCTAAATCTAGCTCTAGAATTCAATCGTAAGGTCGCACTAGTACACAGAAACATTAGAAAGACTATAAATGCTGGTAAACGCAGTGGAGTATTGAGTTTCCCTGAAGATTTAATTATTAACATCAGCGAAATTGCTAACTACGAAGATTCTAATTTACTGATACTTACAGGTGAGCCAGAAGATTTAGCTTTAGAGAGTTTAGAGCAAATCGCTTTCGGAAGAAGTGTAGAATTCAGATTAAAAGAAGGGGATGTAGTAATAAACAGTGCTGATTTACCCGCAGGTACTGTAAGAATGATGGCTCAGATTTCTGACCAGTGCTTCCTTAAAGGAGTTCAGATCTTTGGTGGTAAAAATGCTGGCGTACACGTAGAATCCTATGCACTCACTGAAGAGCTGAAATTTATGTTTAACGTAGTTAGACCTAAATATTTTATTCCAGCTTTAGGTGAAACTCGGCAGCTAGTAAAGCATGCAAAATTAGCTGTGGAGACTGGCTTTGATCCTGGTTCAATTTTAATTTTAGATAATGGTGATTTAGTCGAACTTACAGATAATGATATAGTAAAAGTCGTAGAACAGATTCCTTACGAAGAAGTTCTATACAGTGCCTTAGATCACTATGAATTAGAAGATCACATTATTAAAGCACGTGACGTAATTTCCCGTGAAGGCATAGTAATAATCAGCTTTGCGATCAATAAAAATAAAAAAATTATTTCAGGCCCCGTTTTTTCAGCTAAAGCCTGCACTTTCTCTAAGAATAAAGAATGGCGTGCATTCTGTATGTTTAATACGCAGCCAATAGTCGAAGCGGTAGAGAATTTATATACAGGGAAACCTTCTGCGAGCCTAGAAGAATGTGAGGCTACTATAAAAAACCTGATGGATAAAGTAATAAAGCAGCATATCGGTAAAAGACCAGAGCTAATAGTCGTAGCGAATCAAGTTTAGAAGAGGTTAATAGTGCTTTTAGATTTGATACAAAAAGATACAGACTTTCATAATCTCTTTCATGAGCTGACTTCTAAGCCCGAACTGATAGTGCACGGTCTAACTAACTCAGCGAAAAGCTTTATACTTGCTAATGTCTTTAAACGTTTAAATAAGCACCTAATCTTTATAGTTAACAATCATCATGAAGCACAAACATATTTTAGAGAAATAAAAAATCTTTTAGGTGAAGCGTATCATGTCTACAATTTTCCATCTCAAGAAATCTCTCCCTACGATCAAATCAACTCAGATGTCTCAGTGACTAGCTCACAATATCAAGTATTTCAAAACTGGGAAAGCAAAGCTCAAAACTCTTTTACAGTAATGACCTTTAAAGCTTTTACCCAGCTTTATATAAAAAAAGATTTACTAGAAGAAGCTAGCCTAAAGATAAATCAGCAGTTAAAAATTGACCCTCTAGACCTTGCAGCTAAGCTCATAGAACTCGGTTACTCTAAACAGTTCATGGTAGAAAATCGTGGTCAATTTAGTCATCGTGGCGATATTTTAGACATATATCCCCTCTGTGGCGAAGCGACTCGTATAGAGTTTTTCGGTGATGAGATAGAAAGTATCAGAACTTTTTCTATACACTCACAGCGATCAATTCAAAAAGTCGAGGCTGT
>DAISHM010000058.1:0-7006 GCA_036822535.1 Candidatus Caenarcanales bacterium | reverse complement strand
CTTATTACTACGGTGAAGATAAGACTAAGAGCCTTATTCAGACTATGAAAGATAAAGATATTAGTGTAGAAGTCTGCTTAACTAGTAATTTACAGACTCTACCTCATCTAGAAATGAAGGCAGAGAATCACAGCCTAATTAAAATGATAGAGGCTGGTATTAAAATAGTTCCAGCTACTGTAAATCGCACTGTCTCTAATACTACGGTTAGTGAAGAGATTTTTAAATCTCAGCCAGCCTTTGGTGTAGATAAAGATACTGTATTAGCTTTAATTAAAAATGGTTTTAGTGCTAAGTTTAATTAATTTAATCATGAGGATTAGTAAGACGACGAGAACGCAGAGATTGGAGTTCTGCTAAACGCCTAGAATGAAGAAGATTTATTTCGATAATTCTGCCACTACTCCTCTAGCAGAGGAATTAAGGGATTTAATATTAAACTCTTATTTAGAAGATATCGCTAATCCTAGTAGTATTCATAGTTTAGGTAGGGCTGTAAAGAAGAAAATTAATGCAGCGAGATCTTCTATCGCAGCTGTACTTAATGCTGAAGCCGAGGAAATAAAATTTCTAAGTGGTGCTACTGAAGCGAATAATACTGTTTTTAATCTTCTGAATTATGATCTTATTATTACTAGTCCAAGTGAGCATGCTAGCGTAATTGAGGCTGCGAAAGCTAGCTCTAAGCCAATCATCTGGCTTAATTTAAATAAAGAAGGCTATATAGATTTAGCTGAGCTAGAAAAGCATTTAAGTGAAAATCAAGGCAAATTAATTTTAGTATCGATAATGCACGCTAATAGTGAAATCGCTACTATACAGGATTTAAAAAGCATAGGGCACTTATGTAAGCGATATTCTGCAATCTTTCATAGTGATTGTGTACAGAGTCTCAGTAAATTAAAAATAGATGTTAAAGATTTTAATTTAGATCTAGTTTCAGCTTCAGCACATAAAATCCACGGGCCTAAAGGCGTAGGGTTTTTATATATAAAGCGTGCAGTAGAACGAATGCATAAATTCAGACCACTTATAGTAGGTGGCGGTCAGGAACATGATTTTAGGGCTGGAACTGAAAATGTTACGGGGATTATAGCCTTTGCGAAAGCATTAGAGATTTCCTTAAGACCTGAGAATATAAATAAAGTAAAAGAGCTAAGAGCTAAACTCTGGCTAGGATTAAAAGATTTAAAAGGAGCGGTATTGAACGGCCCTTTAGATCTAGAAAAACGCCTTATTAATAATCTAAATATTTCTTTTATGGATTTAAAATATACTAGTGAGCAGTTAGTCTTGCAGTTAGATTTGAAAGGGGTTTGCGTTAGCTCTGGTTCTGCCTGTACTTCTAATAAAAAATTATCTAGCGAAGAATCTTTTATTGAGAGCTCTTATGTGTTGCGTGCTTGTAGAATAGATGAAGAGGTCTCTAGGAGAGCGATTCGTATATCCCTTTCCTGGATGAACAGTGAAGCTGAACTAGAGAAAATGATTGAGATAATAAAAAAGCTCGTTTGACAAGTTTTAGATAAGGGTAGAGGATTGTTATAGTAGGGATAACTGTAATTATCTTAGATGGAAGATGAAGACCTATTAATAGGCCCGAGTGAGGCTGATATAGATGAGACCCGTGAGTTTCAGCGAGAGCTAGATCCTGACGAGGATTTGATTTTTAAGCAGGCTAAAGAAAGTTCTCCTTTAGTCAATGACAGTGTTTATCTGTATTTAAGAGAAATCGGTAAGATATCTACTATTAGTGCTGATAAGGAAATAGAAATAGCACGTGATATCCCCTCTGAAGATAAAGCTGCTTCTGATAAGGCTCAGCGAACTTTAGTTAGGGCTAATTTAAGATTAGTAGTCAGTATCGCTAAAAGATATGCAAGAAATTCTAATCAGCTTTTAGATCTTATTCAGGAAGGGAATTTAGGATTGATGAAAGCTGCTTCTAAATTTGATTATAAAAAAGGTTATAGATTCAGTACCTTCGCTACTTGGTGGATTAGACAAGCTATTAGCAGATCTATCGCTGATAAATCCCGCACCATACGTATACCTGTGCATATGATAGAGTACGCTTCTAAGTTAAATAAGAGTAAAACTTTGCTCAGACAAGCTTTAAATCGAGATCCTAAGCCAGAAGAAATAGCACAGCATATGGAAATCAGTCTAGAAAAGCTAGAAGAGATAGAAAATTTACAGATCAAAACTGTCTCTATGTCTACGAAAGTAAAAGGTGAAGAGGGAGTAGATATCTCTGATTTTATTGCTAGTAATAATGCCTTTATTTCTCCAGATGATCATGCGAGTTCTAATTTACTTAGAAGAGAGCTGAAATCTATTATCGAAGAGCTTAGTGAGCAAGAACAAAACATACTCTTCTTAAAATATGGCATCTCTACGGATAAAGAATATACGCATGAGGAATTATCCGAGATTTTAGAAATTCCTAAAGCTCAAGTAAAAAAACTAGAAGCTAAAGCGATTAGAAAGCTAAAACTTTACGCTAAAGATATTAAAGATCTTAAAGAATTTTTAAATTAAAGATAAATACGCATTTGCTTTGTTAAAATTTTTTAAAGGAGTTTTTTAAAAAATTTTCAATGTCGAATAGCTTTCCTGATTTCACTTACATCAAGGAAAAAGCCTTAGCGATAAGGTCTAATTCTTTAAAAATGATACACGCTGCTAAGTCTGGTCATCCGGGCGGTTCTCTGTCTATCGCAGATATATTAGCTGTGCTGTATTTCGGTTCACATCTGCGTTTTAATCCTAAAAATCCTAGCGATGCAGCTAGAGATGTACTCGTAGTCAGTAAAGGACACGCTTCACCAGCTATATACTCAGCTCTAGGTTTAGCTGAATATTATGATTTGGCTGAGACTATAAGCTTTAGGCAATTAGGCTCTAAATTTCAGGGGCATATAGATAGCTTAAAAGTACCAGGGGTAGAGATGTCTACTGGTTCACTCGGGCATGGTTTGTCTAATGCTCTAGGTTTCGCTTTAGCTGCGAGACTAGATAATAGTGATAGAAAAGTTTTCGCTTTATTAAGTGATGGTGAATTACAGGAAGGGCAGTGCTGGGAAGCTTTTATGGCAGCTGCACATTATAAGCTGAATAATTTAATCGTAATTATAGATAGAAACCGTATACAGCTTGATGGCTGGACAGAGACTACTATGGCATTAGACTCACTGAGTGATAAATTAAAAGCTTTTAACTGGAATATCGCTGAAATAGACGGTCATGATGTAGAAGCTCTAGATAGTACTCTGAAAGAAGCTTATAGAATTAGTAAAGAGACTGCTAGACCTTTTGCGATTGTCGCTAATACCATAAAGGGTAAGGGAGTATCTTTTATGGAAAACGAAGTAGCTTGGCACGGTGTAGCACCTAATGACGCTGATCTGGAACGGGCTTTAACAGAGTTAGGGAGTAGTAAATAATGGGCGCGCCTGTAGAATCATCGACTGAAAAAATAGCTACTAGAGTAGCTTATGGTAAGACTTTAGCTGAATTAGGTAAAGTAAATCCTAATATAGTAGTTTTAGATGCTGATTTATCTGGTAGTACTCAGACTAAGTTTTTCGCTAAAGCTTTTCCTGAGAGGTTCTTTAATATGGGAATCGCAGAAGCTAATATGGTGAGCTGTGCTGCTGGTCTAGCTAAAGCGGGGAAAATCCCCTTTGTTAGTAGCTTTGCTATGTTTGCTGCTGGTAGAGCTTGGGAACAGGTACGTAATTCAGTAGCTCATAATCATGCAAATGTAAAAATCTGTGCTACTCACGCTGGGCTTACTGTCGGTGAGGATGGAGCGAGTCATCAGATTATCGAAGATTTAGCTTTAATGAAAAGCATACCAGGGATGACAGTTATAGTACCTGCTGATGCTAAAGAGACAGAGAAAGTAATGCAGGAAATCGTTAATTTTAATGGTCCAGTGTATTTAAGATTAGGGCGCTTAGCTGTACCTGTACTATTTGATGGCTTATGAATTTAAAATAGGGAAAGCCAATCTAGTAAAAGAAGGTACAGATTTAACTATAGCTGCTTGTGGGGTTATGGTCGCTATCGCTTTAGAAGCGGCTCAGAGATTAGAAAAAGAGTATGCTAAGAAAATAGAAGTAATAAATGTCGCTTCTATAAAGCCTTTAGACGCTGAGACTATTTGTAAATCTGTCTCTAAAACTAAAAAAATTATAGTCGCTGAAGAGCATAATATTATCGGTGGCTTAGGTGAAAGTATCGCTGCTGCTCTATTAGAGAATTCTTGTACTGATATTAAATTTAAGCGTTTAGGGGTGGATGATAGATTTGGTCAGTCTGCTAAAGCTGAAGAATTATTAGTGCATTATGGTCTTTCTGCGGATAATTTAGTGAATTTGGCTTTAGGGATGTTTTCCTAAAATAGATTAAATGTCTAGAGACGATTCTAAATCTGATTCCTTACTTAGATTAGTGAAAGCCTCTGAAGATAAAGATTCTCGTGCTAAGTTACGTATTTTTTTTGGTATGTGTGCTGGTGTAGGAAAAACCTATGCCATGCTCAAGGCGGCACATCAAAAAAAACAAGAGGGGCTAGATATAGTCGTAGGCTTAGTCGAGACTCACGGTAGAAAAGAAACTGAAGAACTTTTAAATGGTCTAGAAATTATTCCTAGAAAGGAATCTACTTATAAAGGGGTGCAACTGTCAGAGTTTGATTTAGATGCAGCTTTACTAAGGAAACCGAGCATTCTAGTTTTGGATGAATTGCCTCACACGAATCTAGAGGGATCACGCCATAAGAAAAGATATCAAGATCTTTTAGAGCTATTAGATCATGGAATAGATGTCTATACCACTGTAAATGTGCAGCATATAGAAAGCTTAAAAGAAATAATTGAAAAAGTTACTGGAATTAGTATACAGGAGACTGTGCCAGATTCTATATTAGATAGAGCAGATATTATAGAATTGATAGATTTATCTTCAGAAGAGCTTTTAAAGCGTTTGCGTGAAGGAAAAATTTATTTAAATGATAAATTAGAGGATGCTCAGAAAAATTTTTTCAGACAAGCTCCATTAAATGCTTTAAGAGAGATAGCTTTAAGGCTAATCGCTGAGCGGGTAGATAAGGATATTCAGAGTTTTACTGAAATAGGAGAACTCGCAGGGCCTCTGAATGTAAATGATCGTCTGATGGTCGCTTTAAGTCATAGTCCTTATTCGGAGAAATTAATTCGTGCGGCACGCCGCATTGCTTTTAAGTTAGAAGCCCCTTGGATAGCTGTAAATATTGATACTGCTACAGAGCTTACTAAAGAAGATGAAGAGAGGCTTAATAAAAATATTGATTTAGCTAAAAAATTAGGTGCTCAAGTAATATCTGTGCCTAATGATGATATAGCGAAGGCTTTAGCCGAGGTCGCTAGATTAAATAATGTAACTCACTTAATAATAGGCCGAACTAATAAATCTTTTATAAAAGATTTTATAAATGGAGGCGATTTGATCGAAAGAATGCAGAAAGAATTAAGTGAAATAGATATTCATATAGTGCCTTCAAGTGGACTCAGTCGCAGAGTAAAAAGCCCTATAACCCGCTATTTCTCTAT
Source organism: Candidatus Caenarcanales bacterium (assembly GCA_036822535.1). Taxonomy (GTDB): domain Bacteria; phylum Cyanobacteriota; class Vampirovibrionia; order LMEP-6097; family LMEP-6097; genus LMEP-6097. The sequence continues at coordinate 1,409 of DAISHM010000058.1, read as the reverse complement.
ATTAGTTTTGATTAGCCTTATAGGTCTATTTTCTTCTTTTATTTTTCATAGTAATAAATTCATGCTTATTTATACTGTGATTCTCACTATAGGATTGGCTTTAATCTTTTTAAAAAATATTCGTACCCAGAGACTATCTTTAAATCAGCGTAGTAAACAATTAGAGGTCTTAAATCAAATCCTAGATTTCACTATACAGAGTGAAAAAGATTTTTCTAGTATCAGAAAGATATTGGACTACGTAAAACAAAATTTTAAAGGGACTTTAGTGTTTATTAAAATTAGTGAACAAGAAGATTTAAGCTCAGATTCTCTTTTTACTTGTATAGATCCAGATAAACTTTGGGCTGCTGATGAGAAAGAAAAATCTGTGGCTAAATGGGTTCTAGAAAGAAAATCCATAGCTGGCTGGTCATCTGAGACATTACCATCTAGTCAGGGACTATATTTCCCTTTAATTTATCATGGTAATTGTATTGGGCTAAGCTGTTTTATACCTAATGATCGTAGTCTTAATTTAACTAATGAAGAGAAAAATTTCCTAGCGATTATAAATAAATTAATTACTTTAAAAGCCTGTACCCTAGACCAGCTTCAGTGATAATAATCTCTGGTTTACTCGGATCTGTCTCTAATTTTTTACGAAGATGATTTATATATATTCTTAAATAGTGAGAATTTTCTTTATCAGCTAAACCCCAAATATTTTTTAAAATTTCCTCTTGGCTGACTAGTTTTTCCTGATTTAATGCAAGTAATGAAAGAATCGCAAACTCAGTCGCACTGAGCTTTATAGCCTGATCTTTTTTAGTTACTAGTTTTAAACCTAAATCAATTTTAAGATCAGCAGCAGTGATTATTTTATTTTCACTAAGTTTATAATGTCTAAGACAGACTCTAATACGGGCAAGTAACTCTCCAAGATTAAAAGGTTTATTTATATAGTCATCCGCTCCAGCATCAAGCATTTTAATTTTCTCATCATTACTATTCTCTACACTCAGCATAATTACCGCAGATGAGTATTTAGCTTTAATGATTTTTAAAAGCTCATAACCAGAGATGTCTGGTAGATTTAAATCCAAAAGAATTAAATCTGGATTATGACTTAAGTTAATTAAGGCTTGCTCTCCATTCTCAGCACTAAAGATTTTATATTTATGAATTGATTGTGGCTCAGAATACTCTTCTAGACTTAGCTGTAGAAATTTTCTTATGGAACTATCGTCATCAACTAGAAGAATTTTATACATAGCTAGCTAAACCTCTGAGTATTTTTTAAAATCTGTCCTCGGTATACTGATAATAAATTTACTACCCTGCTGATTATCACCTGTTTTAAGCTCAATGCTTGCTTTATGTAAGTCTAATATTTGTTTCACTATATAGAGAACTAGCCCAAAGCCTCT
>DAISHM010000057.1:4594-7155 GCA_036822535.1 Candidatus Caenarcanales bacterium | reverse complement strand
TTTAGTTAAAGCTATAGAATACGATCCGAACCGTAATGTGCATTTAGCCCTTTTATTTTATAAAGATGGTGATAAGCGTTACATAGTTGCACCTAAAGGTTTAACTGTGGGTGCTTCTGTAGAGTCTGGCCCTGAATCTGAGATTGCTGTGGGTAATGCACTTCCTTTAAGAGACATTCCTCAAGGTACTACTATTCATAATATAGAGCTCACTAAGGGTAAAGGCGCTCAGATGGTGAGAACTGCTGGTTCTTCTGCTATGTTATCTGCTAAAGATGGCGATTATGCGGTTATTAAGCTTCCTTCTGGCGAGTTAAGAAGAGTGCATATGGACTGTATCGCTACTATTGGTGAGCTGGGAAATGCTGATCAGAAGAACACTGTGGTGGGTAAAGCTGGTACTAATAGATTAAGAGGTATTAGACCTACCGTTCGTGGTTCGGCGATGAACCCTGTAGATCACCCTCATGGTGGTGGTGAAGGTAAGTGTCCTATTGGTGGTATTCCTAAGACGTTTACTGGTAAGAGAGTTGGTCGTAAGACGAGAAAAAATAAGAAACTTTCTGCTAAGTATATTATTACGAATAGAAGAGGTAAAAAGGTCTCTGCACTTTAATTAAAAGGTTAAGTATTATATGTCACGTTCAACAAAAAAAGGTCCTTACATACATCACTCTTTGAAGAAGAAGATTGATGCTGCTAAGAATAAAGGCGATAAAAAAGTTATAAAGACATGGAAGAGAGCATCTATGATACTTCCAGATATGGTTGGTATGACTATCGCTGTATATTATGGTCAAAAATTTATCCCTGTTTACTGTTCTGAGTCTATGGTTGGTCATCGTTTAGGTGAATTTGCTTTGACTAGAACATTTAGAGGGCATGCGGGGGCTAAAAAGGCAAAAGTTGGCAGATAATGGCAGAAAAGAACATAGTTAAAGCTAGACTTGGATTTATCAGACAGACAGCAAGAAAATTGCGTAGAACTGTTGATTTAATCAGAAATATGAAAGCTGGGCAAGCTCGTGAGGCTCTAAGTTTCATGCCTTATGCAGCTGCAGAACCAGTTAAGAAGCTGCTTCTAAGTGCGATGGCTAACGCTAAAGCTAATCATGGAGTAGAGAATCCTGATGAACTCTATATTTCCCAGTTTTTAGTAGATGATAAGTCAATCTTGAAAAGATTTAGAGCTAGATCTAAGGGTAGAGCTTATTCGATTTATTAAAGATGCTCTCAAATGAATGTAGTACTTAGCGACATGAAAACAGCTCAGTATGCTGCTTACGTATGGGATGTATCACCACGTAATAAAAAAAATAGAGTTAAAGAGGAGTCCAGTAAATAATGGGACAGAAAGTACCACCACGCGCAAATAGACTTGGGATCATAGAAACAGCTGATTCTGTAACTTTTGTAGATTTTAGAGCTGGTCAATTCGCAGCAGTTCTTCAAGAAGATACTTTGATTCGTAAGTATATAAAGAAAAAATTGAAAAATGCTGGCATCAGCAAAGTAGTTCTTCAGAGAAAACCAGGACAATTGCAGGTTAACATTATCACTGCTAGACCCGGTCTGGTTTTCGGTAAAGCTAACGAAGGTCTAGATGCTTTAAGAGCTGAGTTGCAGGCCCTTATCAACAGACCAGATGTTTTATTGCAGGTAAATCTTTTTGAAGTAAATAAAATTGATATTGATGCACAGTTGATTGCAGAGAGTATTGCTCAGCAGTTAGAGAGACGTATCGCTTTTAGAAGAGCTGTTAAGCAGTCGATTCAGAGAGCTATGCGTGGCGGTGCTGTTGGTATCAAGATAGAAGTCTCTGGTAGATTAGGTGGTATCGAAATCGCTAGATCAGAGAGAGCTCAAGAAGGTAGCGTACCTTGTCATACTTTCAGAGCTAATATTGATTATGGTTTTTCTGAAGCGCTTACTACTTATGGAAACATAGGAGTGAAAGTGTGGGTTAATAAAGGTATTTTAAGACCAGGTGAGAAGGCTAAGCTTAATATAAAAGCGGCGGCTGGAAATGTCGGAGGAGTAACGAATAATGCTACAGCCTAAGAGAACAAAATTTAGAAAGCAACAAAGAGGCAGAATGAAGGGTAAAGAAACCCGTGGTGCTTCTGTGAGTTTTGGTGAAGTGGCTCTACAAGCCCTTGAGCCTAAATGGATTAACTCTAGACAGATAGAAGCTGCTAGACGTGCTCTTACTCGTCATATTAAGAGAGGCGGACGTATTTGGATTAGAATATTTCCAGACAAGCCTATTACTCAGAGACCTGCTGAAACAAGGATGGGTGCGGGTAAAGGTAATCCAGAGTTCTGGGTAGCTGTAGTTAAACCAGGTAGAATTCTTTTTGAAATCGCTGGTGTAGATGTTTCTGTAGCTAGGAGAGCTTTAGAGTTAGCTGCTTCTAAATTCCCTTGCAAATGCAGAGTAGTAGTGAAGGAAGGTTTAGAATCATGATCCTGAAAGCAAAGAAAATAGCAGAGATGACAGTCGAAGAGCTTAATACAGAATAAAATTCTCTGTATACTAATCTTTTTGATGCGAAGATGGC
>DAISHM010000057.1:0-4584 GCA_036822535.1 Candidatus Caenarcanales bacterium | reverse complement strand
ATTCTAGGAAGCTCGAAAATATCTCTTCATTAAGAGAGATTAAAAAATCTATAGCTAGAATTAAAACTATATTAAAGCAAAAGGAAGCGAACGCTAATGCCTAAGAGAACCTTAATCGGAATTGTAAAAAGTGCTAAATGCGATAAGACTATATCAGTACTTGTCAGCAGCAAGAAAAAGCATAAAAGATACCATAAAATTATTAATACTTCTAAGACTTTTGTCGCTCATGATCCTGAAAATTCAGCTGCTGAAGGCGATAAAGTTATAATCGAGGAGTCACGTCCAATTTCTAGAACTAAGAAATGGGCATTACAGAGTGTCCTAGAGAAGGCAATTTAAGGATTGAGTAAAGATGTTACAACAAGAAAGTGAATTAATAGTTGCTGATAATACTGGTGCTAAGCGAGTCAGAATCATTAGAGTTTTAAAGTCTAATGGTATGGTAGCTGAGTTAGGCGATGTTTTTGTTGCTGCGGTAAAAGATGCTACGCCAAATATGACTGTTAAGAAGTCTGCTATAGTGCGTGGTGTTGTTGCTCGTATGAAAAAACGTAAAAGAAGAAAAGATGGAAGCTGGATTCAGTTTGATGATAACGCTTGTGTCTTGATCGATAAGCAAGGTAATCCTATCGGTTCTCGTGTATTCGGTCCTATTGCAAGAGAACTTAGAGAGCATGGTTTTATGAAGATAGTATCCTTAGCTCCGGAGGTGGTGTAAATGAATAAATCTGATAAGAGAGTTAAGAGATATACGAAAGCAGCTATCAAACCCTTTGTTAAAAAAGGTTCTAAGCTAGTTCTTTCTAGAGCTTTAAATAAAGTAGGTGCTACTAATCCTAGAATTAAATGTCATGTTAAGACTGGTGATGAAGTCGTGGTTATCAGTGGTGATGATAAAGGCAAAATCGCTAAAGTTTTAGATGTTTTTCAAGATGGAAAGATTTTAGTCGAAGGCGTTAATGTTAAGACTAAGCATAAAAGACCTATGGGACCTGGTAGTGAGGGTGAAGTCATTAAATTAGAGACTCCTATCTACGCATCTAAGGTTATGGTTTGGGACGAGAAAGCTAAGAAAGCTACTAGAGTGGCTAAGAAGTACGAAGCTGATGGTTCTAAAGTAAGAGTTTCAAAAGTAAGTGGAGATAATTTAGACTAATGACTAAGAGTTTAAAAGAGAGATATAACACAGAGCTGAGAGATGAATTAAAAGCTTCTCTTGCTTGCGAAAATGTTCACGAGATACCTAAGCTAGTGAAGATAGTTATAAATTTTGGTTTAGGTGAATCTGGTTCTAATTCTAAGACCTTAGAGAAAGCGATAGAAGATCTAACTAATATTTCTGGTCAAAAGCCAGTTATTACTAGAGCTAAGAAATCTATAGCTGGTTTCAAATTAAGAGAAGGGGTTCCAGTTGGGCTGAAAGTTACTCTTAGACAGGATAAGATGTATAATTTCTTGAGCAAGTTAGTTAATATCGCTATGCCAAGGATCAGAGACTTTCAAGGCGTTTCTAGGAAAGCTTTTGATGGCAGAGGTAACTATACTTTAGGTATTAAAGAGCAAATTATTTTCCCTGAAATTAGATATGATCAAGTTGATGCAATAAGAGGTATGGATATAGTTATCTGTACTACTGCTAAAAATGATGCAGAAGCTTTAGAATTATTAACTAAATTAGGTATGCCTTTTAAAAAGCAAGCAGGAGCGAAACAGTAAATCATGGCGAAAAAGTCTTGTATTCAGAAAACTAAAAAGAAAAAGCTATTAATCGATAAGTATGCTAAAAAGCGTGCTGAGATTAAAGAGAAGATGGCTAATCCAGAACTCGATTTCGATGAAAGAATGACTCTACAAGAGAAATTAGAGAATCTTCCTCTGAATTCTTCTAAGATCAGACACAGAAATAGATGCTGGTTAACTGGTCGTCCTCGTGGTTATCACCGTGATTTAGGGCTTTGCCGTAACTCTCTTAGAGAGATGGCTCACCAAGGTTTAATACCTGGCTTAACTAAGGCTAGTTGGTAATAGGAGTTTAGATTAATATGTCACTTAAAACAGAAATAAAAGCTAATAAAAATAACAAAGTTACTAACGATCCTATTGCAGATTGCCTAACTAGAATCCGTAACGCAATTACAGTCAATAAAACTGCTGTATTGGTGCCTTATAGCAGACTCAAAAGAGAATTAGTAGATCTTCTTCAGAAAGAGGGTTTTATTAAGTCTTATGAGATAGTGAATAACGATGACGCTGCTAAGAAATCTATAGTTATTGAACTTAAGTATTATCAAGGTCAATCAGTAATTAAGGGCATTAAAAGAGTTTCTAAACCAGGTTTAAGAAAGTATGTTAAGTCTAAATACGTTCCTAGAGTTTTAAATGGTTTAGGGGTTTGTATTTTAAGTACTAATATTGGTTTAGTTACTGATAGAAAGGCTAGAGCAGAGAAAGTCGGTGGCGAAATTCTTTGTTTAGTTTGGTAACAGAGGAATAGTTAAAATGTCGAGAATTGGTAAGAAAGAAATCATAATCCCTGAGAATGTTCAGTTAACTGTCGAAGAGACTCAGTTAGGAACTTACGTTAAAGTAGTGGGGCCTAAAGGTCAGTTGGAAAAGACTTTTAGATCAGATATTAAAATCGATGTGAATGATAAGCTAGTAAAGCTTTCTATCGCAAAGCAAACTAAGCAAGCTAACGCTTTATTTGGCTTATACAGAACTTTGCTTAATAACATGGTAGTCGGTGTCACTGTAGGTTTCACTAAGCGCCTAGAGATACAAGGTATCGGTTATAAAGTAGCTCTACAAGGTGCTAATCTAAATTTTCAATTAGGTAAGTCTCACCCAGAGGTTTTTGAGCCACCACAAGGTATCAGCTTTAAGGTAGAAGGTAACGGTTTAGAGATAGTAGTCGAAGGTTCTGATAAGGAAGTAGTAGGCGAGGTCGCTGCTGTGATTAGAGCTTTAAGACCAGTAGAGGTTTATAAAGGTAAAGGTGTTAGATATAAAGGCGAAGTAGTTCGTAAGAAAGCTGGTAAGTCTGGTGGTAAATAATCGAGGTAATTTATGGCAGTAGTTTCAAGAAATATTCAAAGAAAGAAAAGACACTTTAGAGCGAGAAAGAAAATAGTGGGTACTGAGTCTAGACCTAGACTTAATGTCTACCGTTCTAATAAGCATATTTCTGCACAGATCATCATTGATGTAGATCCAGCTGATCGTGAAGCTATGGGTTCTAAGACTGTCTGTGGGATTGCGACTTATTCACCGACATTAAAGTCTGAGTTAAAGACTGGTTCTGATGTGGCTGCTGCTGAGACTGTTGGTAAGAAGATTGCTGAGCTTGCTAAAGCTCAAGGCATTACTAAAGTCGTTTTCGATAAGGGTGGTAACTTATATCACGGTCGTATTAAGGCTCTTGCGGATGCTGCTAGGGAAGCAGGTTTAGAGTTTTAAGCTTAGGAGTTTTATAGATAATGTCAGAAGAAAAAAATATTGAAATAGAAACAGAAGTAGAGGAGACAGTGGTAGACGCTGATGAATCTAAGGCTGAGGAGCTTGCTGAAGAAGTGCAAGTCGTAGACGCTGAAGTCACTGATGGTGCTGCTAAGGCAAGAAAGAAACCTCACGCTAAGAAGAAAGATGCTTCTTCTAGAAGACAGAAGCGTACTGAGGCTGTAGAGTCTGAGTATACTGAAAAAGTAGTTCAAGTAAGAAGAGTTACTAAAGTCGTTAAGGGTGGAAAAAAACTTTCTTTCCGTGTCGTAGTTATCATCGGTAACGAGAAAGGTAAAGTAGGAGTCGGTGTAGGCAAGGCTTCTGAAGTTTTAAATGCGATTAAAAAAGCTTTAGTAGATGCACGTAAGAATCTTATTGATGTTCCTATGGTAGGTAGTACTATTTCTCATAGAGTTCATGGCTTCGCGGGTGGTTCTGAAGTTATGTTAAAACCAGCTTCTGATGGTACTGGTATCATCGCTGGTGGTACAGCAAGAATTGTTTTAGAATTATCTGGTTTAGGAGATATACTTTCTAAATCTATGGGTTCTAAGTCTCCATTAAACGTAGCTAGAGCTACTATTAATGCATTACAGTCTATAAGAAGTTTCAGAGATGTAGCTAAAATGAGGAATTTAACAGTTAAGCAGATGTTATTTGCTTAATAGAGGTGATTAAATGGTAGATACTAAGAGAAAAAAAATATTTATAAAACTAGTTAGAGGTATTTCTGCTGCTAGTGAAAAGCAAGCTAAAGTTTTAGAAGCTTTAGGCTTAAGAAAAACTAATGCTGTGGTAGCTCATTTCGATTCACCTACCATATTAGGCATGGTTAATAAAGTTAGTCATTTAGTCGAAGTTAAAGACGTAGAGTAGTCATTTATTAGGAGTTAAGGTCATGGCAGAAAACATGAAAAATCTAGAAGCCGCAGCAGGTGCGATAAAATCTAAAGATAGAAAAGGACGCGGAATTTCTAGCGGTGCTGGTAAGACTTGTGGACGTGGTCATAGAGGTCAAAAATGTAGCTCTGGCTGGGCTTAGTCTTTTTAAGAGGGTGGACAAACTCCTTTTTATAGAAGACT
>DAISHM010000056.1:0-7229 GCA_036822535.1 Candidatus Caenarcanales bacterium | reverse complement strand
ATTTCACCAAAGAATTATCGAAAGAATCTTCGATTTTTCTTAAACCATGCATCAACTCTGAAGACATGAGAAGATTTTAGCACTTTACAATACTTTAAGGGTTATCTATTTAGTATCTGAAAATGATAAAATAAGAGCCGTGGTAATGACAGATGACTTCTACGAGCTTTTAGGTGTAAGTAAAACTGCTGATGATGCAGAAATTAAGTCTGCTTACAAAAAAGCTGCAAGAAAGTATCATCCCGACAACACAGAAACTGGTAACGAAGAGCTTTTTAAAAAAGTCGGGGCAGCTTATGAAGTTTTAAAAGATCCACAGAAAAGAAAAATCTATGACCAGTACGGTATAGAAGGACTTAAAGGTAGTTCTGGTTTCAGTGGTGGAGCAGGATTTGAAGGGTTTGCTGGCTTCGAAGATTTAGGTGATATTTTCTCTAGCTTTTTCGGTGGTGGTTTCGGCTCTACTAGTAGTCGCAGCCAGAATCGACCGATGAAAGGACAAGACCACGAAGTCTCTATACAACTAGATTTCATGGATCCTATTGATGATAAGGTTAAAAAAATCAGATTAAATCCACTAGATATCTGCCATAGCTGTGATGGCAAAGGAGCTGAAAATCCTCATGACGTGACGACTTGCGGTACCTGTAATGGTTCTGGTCAAGTAATGAGTGTACAGAATACTATTTTCGGTCAAGTAAGACAGAGTAGCACCTGCCCTAGCTGTCAAGGCACAGGGAAATTCATTAAAAATCCATGCAAATCATGTCATGGACGTGGTTATAAGCGAGAGACTAAAGAAATAGAAGTTACTATCCCAGCTGGAATTAATGATGGTACGACCATGAGACTGTCAGGACAGGGAGATATAGGTCGTAATGGCGGTCCTAAGGGAGATATCTATTTAGTAGTTAGAGTAAAAGCGCATGATAAATTTAAGCGTGACGGAGCCGATATTTACTCCACTTTAAAAGTGGGTTTTGCGGAGGCAGCATTAGGGCATGAATTAGAAGTGCCTACCATCTATGGTAAAAGTAAAGTTAAAATCAAAGCTGGTACACAATCTAACGAAGTCTACACTATAAAAGAAGCAGGCATGCCAATTCTTAATCGTAAAAATCGTAAAGGTGATCACCACATTAATGTAGAAGTGGTAGTACCGAATAACTTATCTAAAGAAGAGAAGAAATTACTAGAAGAATTCCAAAAGCTACGGCGGGATAAAGATATTAAAGTATAATTTACTAGAAAGTATTACCCTGAGTATTTTCTAAATTGGCTAAACGCTTTAAGTGCCTGTAGTTCAACCGGATAGAATATCGGTCTCCGAAGCCGAAGGATTGGGGGTTCGATTCCCCCCAGGCACACCATTTGATTCATCTCATTCATTAAATAATTTGGGGGGGGCAATCGAACCCCGAGGGGTTAACCCTTTACAAGCAAGCTTTCAAAGCTTGCCCCCAGGCACAGCATTTTTACGACTAGCGTGTTTAATTACTATATCTTTAGCTTCAAGCTTATATTCTAAATTTTTCCTAAGCCCATAAAGCTTATCAGCAGCAGCTTTACGAGCAGTCTTTTCATTTACTATTGGTGGAGGATAATTATTCATCATCAAAGGCAGTTCCCACGGAGTGTGTATGTATTTAGCAGGCATATTAGCTAACTCTGGCAACCATTTACGTATAAATATACCTTCGGGATCCTGATCTAGAGACTGCTTAATCGGGTTATAAATACGGATAGTATTTATACCAGTAGTACCCGACTGCATCTGTGCCTGAGGATAATGTATACCTGGCTCATAATCAGTAAATAAGCGAGCTAAATGCAGAGCAGGCTCACGCCAATGCAGCCACAGATGATTAGCAGCAAAACTCATTAGCATGGCACGCATACGAAAATTAATCCAGCCCGTAGCTTTTAAAGCTCGCATACAAGCATCTATCATGGGATAGCCAGTCCGAGCTTCTTTCCATGCATTAAAATAGTTATGATTAAACTCAGCTTCTCTCAAACCATTATAGGCAGAGTGTAAATTCTTAAATTCGATACTCGGTTCATCTTCTAGCTTCTGCATAAAATGACAATGCCAGCGCAAACGTGCAGAAAAAGAGCGTATAGTGCTAGTAGATTTACTACACTTCTCTTCACTAGTGATTCTATGAAAAATTTCTCGCATAGATATTAGACCGAAAGCTAAATATGGTGATAGCCGAGAGCATGCTTCATAAGCGGTCAGTGGCGAAGACATAGCTTTAGTATAATTTAGCCCTCGCTCATGCAAGAAAGTATCTAAAAGCCTTAAAGCTTCACCACGACTAGCTTTCTGCCTTAATATACAGCCATCATCTTGCAAACCCAGATCAGCAGCTAAAGATAAAAGCTCTGTAGCTTTTAAGAATCCTTGCAGTGAAGCTTCATTTCCTTGTAAGTCTGGAATTGGCTCTAAAGCGAAGGGAGCTTTTATTAATGGCTTTTTCATTAAAGCGTGCCAGCGTCCAGCCCAATTATCACGAGTTTTCAGACAACGAATTACGCCATTTTGTACTGGCTCCTGCCAAATTAGATTTCGCGCCTTAACCCAAGCCTTTACTCGCTTATCCCGTGCATAAGTCCAGCCATTCCAAGTCTCTTGATGTGAGTATAAAGCAGTCACTGAATATCTTTCACAGAGTTCATCTAAAACTGAAACTGCATCACCTACTTTAATCACTAAGGGCTGCCCCAATTTACGAAGCTCTGTGTCTAAGTCCAGGAGAGCTTCACACAAAAACTCATAATGCCTATAGCTCATATCTGGCTCTTTCCATAAATCAGGCTCAAGAATATACAGAGGTAAAACAGGACTAGCTTTAGCTGCCATACTGAGAGCCGCATGGTCATGGATTCTTAAGTCACGCTTGAACCAGAGGATTTGCATGTGATGTTTATATTTTAAACTGATAAAAAAATTTCTGAATTTTATAAAATAAATTCATCCTAATATAAAAAAGGAATAATATAAACTAAAGCATGATTGTTTATAAAGGTACTAAACTAAATTTTCAAAACGATGTCTTATCTAATGATATTGAGAACATTGTGCTAAAAGAGTATAAGCAAAAAACAGGTAAAAATATAGCAGCAGCAGAAATTAACTCTTGGCGGGAATCTTTAACTAGGATGAGCCTTATACTAAATGACGCTGCAATACCTGCTGATTCAGGTATAAGCATTGAATATCATATTCCTCAAACATCTAAAAGAGTGGATTTTATTATTTCTGGAGAGGACGAATTTCATAATGAGAATCTGATTGTAGTCGAGCTAAAACAATGGTCAGAAGCTCTCTTAACTGAAAAAGATGGGATAGTTATTACTAAATTTAGAGGCAGAGACGTGGAAACTGCTCATCCCTCATATCAAGCATGGTCATATTGCTCACTATTAAAGAATTTCAATGAAACTGTTTACAAAGAAAACATCTCCTTAAATCCCTGTGCCTATCTTCATAATTACAACGAAGATACTGTAATCAAAAACTCTTTCTATGACAGTCATTTATCTATGGCTCCAGTATTTTTAAAAAATGATGCAGCTGAATTACAGAAATTCATTAAACAGTTTATTAAATATGGTGATCGCAAAAATACAATGTATCGAATCGATCATGGGAAAATAAAGCCCTCTAAAAGCCTGGCTGACTCTCTATCTCAGATGTTAAATGGCAATGAAGAGTTTACCTTAATTGACGAACAGAAGGTAGTCTACGAAAACGCTATTTTTTTAGCAAAAAAATCTACAGCTTTAAAAAAGAATGTTCTCATTGTCGAAGGCGGTCCTGGAACAGGAAAAACTGTCGTAGCGATAAATTTATTAGTAGCATTAACTAATCTAGATAAGGTCAGTAAATATGTTACCAAAAATGCAGCTCCTCGAGCCGTTTACGAAGCTAAACTGACTGGAACCATTAAAAAAACTGAAATTTCAAACTTATTTACAGGCTCTGGAGCCTTTGTTAATAAAGGACACAATATTTTTGATGTTCTAATCATAGATGAAGCCCATCGATTAAATGAAAAATCTGGAATGTTCCAGAATCTAGGTGAAAATCAAATAAAAGAAATTATAGAATCTGCCAAATTATCTATTTTCTTCATTGATGAAGATCAAAGAGTCACGTTCAAAGATATAGGTACAAAAGCAGAAATTAAAAAATGGGCGAAAGCCTCTAATGCTGAAGTTCATAGTTTAGAACTTAGCTCACAATTTAGATGCAATGGGGCTGATGGCTATTTAGCCTGGCTAGATGACATACTAAACATTCGAGAAACAGCAAATCCCACGCTTACGGATGTAGATTATGATTTTAGAGTTTTTGATAACCCAAATGAGCTCAGAGACATTATTTTAGAGAAAAATAAAATAAACAATAAAGCCAGATTAGTTGCAGGCTATTGCTGGAATTGGCTCAGCAAGAAGGATAAACAACTCATGGATATAATCATCCCTGAACATAATTTCCGCATGCGCTGGAATTTAGATACAGACGGTGGTTTATGGATTATCGCCAAAGATTCAGTAAATGAAATCGGGTGCATACATACCTGTCAAGGACTGGAATTAGATTATGTAGGAGTGATTATTGGCAATGATCTAATTGTACGGAATGGTGAAATCATTACTGATCCAGGAGCAAGAGCAAAAACAGATACATCCCTAAAAGGTTATAAATCTAGACTCTTGGTTGATAGAGAGAATACCATCAAAAATGTCGATTTAATTATTAAAAATACCTACAGAACGCTTATGACTAGAGGGATGAAGGGATGTTATGTATACTGTACAAATCCAGAAATGAGGGAATATCTTAAGAATTATTCTAGAGAAAGATAATTTAAAATCAGTTTGAACAAAATTTTCTCTTCGTAATTTCTTAAAACTGGTGGTCCCACTGTGACTTGAACACAGGACCAATCGATTATGAGTTAATTTGCTATATCGCAAAAACCCTTAAGTAGCCTAGTTATTGAGATATCGAGAATCCGAAAAGTCGTAATCGGTGTAATCGATACAGATTTAATTATATAGGTGCTGGGGTATTTTTATTTGAGTTTTTTTTAGGGGATGGATTTAGAATTATTAGGGAATTTAGCCGTACGGCTAAATAATATTGGAAACTGTAAAGTAAAAAAAAATTAGTTTCTTGAATTTTATCAAGAGCCTTATATGTATCATTCTTAGTTCATTTAAAAACTCTTTCTAAACTCTAGACATAAGCCTAATGCCCTTCAGATTCTAGGATAATTTTCTTTATGCTAAGATCCAAGAAATAAAATTGCTGCGTATTCGCCCAATAAATATCAATCTAAGAGAGATAAAATATGACTACTCAGAATCTATTGAACAAACCTGCGGCTCCTAATAAGGATCTAAAGAGTTCTGCCTTGCAGAAATATCAAGGCAACATAACTACTCCGAAGATGTACGCAATATTAGTTGTATCCTCGTCACTCTTTACTTGTTTAATTATGATTTTTCTATACTATCTCAACTGGTTACCTTTTGAGATAATTACTATTAATGATCTTGATAACCTGCATTCTCTAACTGAGCAAAAGTGGAATATATGGTCTATTTTATCGGGGGCGTGCCACAAGTCTTTTAGACATATTTGACTCCTCTGATACGTTTTTCCTTTTCGATGAGATAGATGCTCACATTCACCCGAGTAAGATTTCTAAGATTTGGGATAAATTAGATAGCTTAAAAGGCTATTTAGTTACCAGTTCTCATAATTTGACTAGTATTTCTGTTACCGATGCTAATAAAATATATTTTCTTGAAAATGGTCTTATCCAAAGTGAAGAGAAAACAAGAGCTGAAATTATTCACACATTAAGTGGTGAGTATTTTAGTAAGCCTGTTTACTATAGTCTTTGCCTAAGCTATAAAACAATAATCTTGATCGATGGAGAAGATGATTGGATTATATTCCTAGAACTCTGTAAGAGATTGGACCTTAACATTTCTATTTTCAAAAAAGATCTACTAATTGTCAAATGTTCATCAACATCTAACAAAAAAAACAGTCTAGAAGATTTAGCTGGAAACAAGATCGACTGGGTCATTGATTTTGTCCACAATGTTAAAAATATTGAATACTCTGAGTCGATAAAATTAAAAAATGTAATTTTAATCTGCGACAGGGATGATTATACTGATGACAAGACAGATTTTACACCTCAAAAAGTGTGCCCAGCGTCTGCTGACAAAGATTATTTTCAGAAGATTAAATTCAAGACTCACTATGGCAGAAATAAGGATTATCCAATAAAGACAAAAGGCTTTATTTGGAATAGAAGGTGTATTGAAAATTATTTGATTTCTAAAAATGCTCGCTGTAAAAATAAATTTGAGATTACGGATGACTTAAAAGCTCAATGGAAAATTGATAAGATTCACTTTACAGATAACGAGATGGAGCGTTTGCCTGAATATTATATTGGTCTTAACAATGAAAAGGAGCCAAAATTTTTGGACGACGACAAAGAGAGACTAAATGATAGGGTACTCTCTATTATCAATTGTAAAGGTCCCATACGATCTTGCATAAACCATGATCCACAAGGAATAAATTCAGGCTTAGACAAAGAAAAACTTAAAGATTACATCAAGTCCATGGATTATAGCGACTTAGATCCCAAGATAAGAGAGTACTATAATGAGCTTAAAAACCTTATCATTTCTTAGAATAGTGTGAAATAAATAGTTTAAAAAAAACTACAGGGGTAAATAATATATAAACCAAGTGCTGCAAGATTTACCTAAATCAACAATAGCTACAAGCAAGTGGCTTAATAAATATGGTTTAAATAAGAGCTTAGCTCATCAATATGAGCAATATAACTGGCTTGAATCAATAGGTACTGGAGCTTACAAAAGGTCTGGTGATGAAGTAACTTGGCAAGAGAATATAAATCAATAAAAGTAAAAAGATTATTCCTGTTTATGGCTCAGAGAGTGAGATTACTTGTATTCAAAAAATTGAATCTAGGCAGAATAGGCTTAGGTGCTGGCAAAAGACTAATCATCAAGAATGGCAAGTATGATACTAAGCACCAAATCACCTACCCTAGAGAGATTCAGCTAAATGAATAAACTATACTACAATCAAGCTGAGCTCTTACTAAAAGATTTACCTTTATAAGCTGAGTAATCATATTATGCTTTAAAGGATAATGATG
>DAISHM010000055.1:0-7280 GCA_036822535.1 Candidatus Caenarcanales bacterium | reverse complement strand
CGGGTCTCTGACCACGAAATAGCGAATACCATTTAAAGTGAAATATAATTCATTACCATCATATTCGAAGGCTCCGTTTACTAGAGATGAAGCTAAGCTAGATTGGTTTAAATTTAGTGGGGCTTTAGCTGCTGTAGGTTTAATGTCTAAGCGTACTTGAGGGTCATCATTACCGATACCAATATTAGCTTTATCATCTAAAGTTATCACTGGGAAATTATTATCGAAGCCTATCTCTAAATGACTATTAGCTTCATCTGTATCGAAAATCGCTCTCTCACCATTTTCTACGAGATTTACTATCTCTGCATTTAAGGTCTCAACGAAATTATTAAAATTAGAATTCGGTACCGGAGAGCCTCCTGTATTGAGTGCTCCACTTTTCACGACATTCTTAATTCGACGTCTGCCTAAAGAGCTTACTAAAGGCATTTCGATAGTATAAGTATTATCAGAGTTCTTAACGACAAAAGTGTCTCTCTGTTTCTGATCTCTATGAGTCTCGAAGAATACTTTATTGAAGAATAATCGCTGAATATTACAGTCATCTATGGTTGCATCGTTACATGAAAAACTAATTGCATTATTGCGATTAATATTAGTCTTAGCGGTAAAGGAGCCTGAGCCACTAAGATTCATACGATAAGTCGCTAAAAGCTGACCTGCACTATTATGTAAGCCTAGGTAAATTTGTTTATTACCTTGAAAGGCTCTCAATTTTACTGACGTTTTTAAGTTTTTAGCTTTAAATCTATTTTTAGGAAATAATACATTAGTGACTGAAAGAACATTATTTCTGCCATTTACCTGTTCATAGGCGATGAGTTTAAAAGTTTTAGAGAAATTAGTGTCTACATCTACATCACGTGCATCTAAGCTTAGGCTTATTAGTTCATTCTCTTCAGAGAAATTCTTAATTAAATCTCTTTCTTCAGCAGCTAAGCTCAAATTACAGTTACCACTAATGCAGGCTAGGTCTGTAAAATTAGCTGAAAGTACAGGTAAGCTGAAAAAATTAAAAAGAAAACTAAAAATCACTAAAAGTGGGAACAAATTTCCTAATTTATTCTTCTGAGTCAACATAACAATATGTATAACACTTAGACTGGGGAAAAATAAACATCATTTTCTTAACCTAAGGGAACTTTTTAATTATTTCGCTGTATCACGAAGCTAGCTAGTTCTACTAAAGAAGTTTTATATTTAGACTCTGGTAAAAAATTGAGTCCTTTTACTGCGTCTTTTACGTACTCTATAGCTTTCTCGTAACTTTTTTCTACACCCGCGTATTGTTTAGTAATACTAATCGCATCTCTAATAGTTTTCTGGATTTCTTCTATATTATCTTCGCTAGGTATTTGTCTAATTCTATCTTTTATATAGGCACATTTATCGGGATTATCATTACGCAATCCTTCTAAAGCTAGCAGTAAAGGGAGGTTTATCTGACCTTCCTTAATGTCTGCTCCAGCTGGCTTCCCTAGTGATTTTTCATCAGAAGTAAAGTCTAAAATATCATCAATAATCTGAAACGCCATCCCAATGAACCTTCCATAATCAGAGATAGCATTTTTTTCAGCGTCAGTAAGTGGGAAAAGCTCAGCTAAGCTAGCAGTACAGGCTTCAAAGAGAGAAGCTGTTTTATTATATGTTTTTAAATAGTAATAATCGAAGCCACTTTCAGTATTATATTTCTGTTCTACTTGACGAATTTCTCCAGTACAGAGGTTTTCTAAAACTATCGCAAAAATTTCTACGACTTTATTTATATTTATCTTTGCTAAATTAACTGCGGCACGGGCGAACATAAAATCGCCACTGATGACTGTAATTGCATTATTCCATTTACTATTAGTGGTAGGGGCTCCACGCCTGATTAAAGAATTATCAATAATGTCATCGTGCACTAAACTTGCTGTATGAATGAGTTCTGCGATCTCTGCGATTAAAAATAATTTAGACTCTGCCTCAGGATAAATCGCATTGCGGGTTTCAGCTAAAGCTCTAAACATTAAAAAGCTTAAAGCTGGTCTAAGTCTTTTTCCCCCTGCTGCAAAAATATTCTGTAATATACTACAAAGCGAATGTGAATCTGGGCTGATACGATTTAATAGCCTATCGTTTAGCTCATCAATATCTCGTTCTATTGGGTTAAAAATTCCCTCTAAAGTCTTCACCATTGCCCATGATACCACCTTTTCTCTGACTAGGATAAGATATGCTCTGATGAGCCATAATCCCGATCTATACTTCATGCAGAAAGTTCTAGACCTTGCAAGAGGACTAGCTAAGGAAACTAATGAAATACCTGTCGCGGCAATGGTCTTAAGCCCAGATAACGAAATATTGGGCATAGGGCTAAATACTAGAGAAGCAGAAAAATCGATTTTAGGTCACGCTGAGATTAATGCAATGAAGGCAGCTAGTGAAAAACTAAAGACTTGGAATCTATCTAAATGTAAAATTTACGTGAGTTTAGAACCCTGTGCCATGTGTGCTGGAGCGATTTTACAGAGCCATATCCAGGAAGTTATTTTCGCTGCCTATGATTTAAAGGCTGGGGCTTTCGGTTCTAGATATAATCTCATCACGAATAATCTAGAAGTGCGTGGCGGGATACTCGAGTCTGAGGCTAAAGAAATTTTAGGAGATTTTTTTAAAAAGCTGAGAGAATAAACTATTGGTGATTAAAAAAATTCACATTTTTTATAATCCTTTAAAGCCAGAGGCGAAAAAAACGGCTACTGACTTAGATGGGATTTTTAAGTGACATCATATAAATAGCAAATTCGCTGAAACTGAGACGGAATCAGCAGCTTGGCTTGCTGTGGATGACGATACTGATATGTTAATAGTACTAGGAGGGGATGGTACTTTTCTAAAAGCCGCTCCTCAGGTGCTTTCTAGATCTATCCCGATTTTGGGGGTGAATTTTGGGCATTTAGGTTTTCTCACTGAATTTGGTGACATGCCGATGTCTAAGCTAAGTGAGTT
This sequence comes from Candidatus Caenarcanales bacterium, assembly GCA_036822535.1. Lineage (GTDB taxonomy): Bacteria > Cyanobacteriota > Vampirovibrionia > LMEP-6097 > LMEP-6097 > LMEP-6097. Next base: position 4,286 of record DAISHM010000055.1, on the reverse strand, counting down.
TATTTTAGATGGGAATTTTACTATCGAAGAGCGCAGCACTCTGTCTGCTTTTATCGAAGACACTAATGAGTATTATTACGCGATTAATGACATTACCTTAAATCGCTCGCATTATTCTAATTTACTCTACACCGATATTTATATAGGTACTGATCTTTTACATTCACTTAGGGCAGATGGTTTGATAATCTCTACTCCTACTGGTTCTACTGCCTATGCGATTAGTGCAGGTGGGGCAGTAATGGATCCTAATATCAGTGCATTTCAGATAGTACCGATAGCACCTCATTCGCTGAATAGTAGACCCCATGTGGTTTCTGATTCTTCGGTGATTAAATTAGAAAGTAAAGATTATATGAATTTCTTTCTGCATGCAGATGGTAGAGATTTGGTCGAGTTAAAAGCTCAATCTCGAATAATAGTAAAAAAATCTCCATATACTTTAAAGCTAGTGAAGCTGAATATTCCAGGTAGAAATTTCTATAGTGTTCTCAGGGAGAAGCTACAATGGGGTTCTATCGCTAAGCAGTAGACAGTACCCTTAAAAAGGGTAGAATATATTTAATATGTTAAAGTCTTTCGTCAAAGGATTTCTATTTGGTTTTATAGTACTTTTTATTATGCTTAAGCTTTCTGAAAAGCAGACATAAGAGCCTTAATTAATAAGGGGTTCGCTTTAGGTGCTCTGGTCATTAAAAAATTTTCTATTCCTTTTTCTAAAGCTAGTTCTTTGTACTCTATATCTATCTCATGAAGAGTTTCTATATGATCTCCAACAAAACTAATCGGTACTACGATTAAATTTTTCTCTCCAGCTGAAGCTAGTTCTATAATAGTATCTTCAGTATTAGGCTCAAGCCATTTGACTGGTCCTACCTTACTCTGGTAGCTGATTTTATATCTAATATCTTTTAGTTCTGGAGCTTGCATGATTAGTTTTACACTAGTTTCTATCTGCTGCTGATAAGGATCTCCACGTAATACGTATTTTTCAGGTAAGCCATGTGCTGAGAATAAAATGAACTGCTCACTATGCTTTGCAGTATTTTCATCCTTCGCAGTCTCTATATTTAGAATTTTTAATTTATCTAAAATCCGCTGCTGTATTAGTTTTATATAAAACTCGTTATCATACCAGCTCTCTACGTAACGAATTTCTAATTCTTCTGTAAGACCACTAGCATCAAACAAATCTTTACACTCATAAAGACTAGATCCAGTGGTGGCTTCAGAGTATTGTGGATAAAGGGGAATTACGGTAAGGCGTTTCAAACCGTCTGCCTTAATCTCTGGAATTAGATCTTTGAGAAAAGGTGGAGAATAACGCATAGCGTAATAGGTTTTAATCTCTTTTCCAGAACTGTCTTTCATGGCCTTAGCTAAAGCTTTAGCCTGGCACTCTGTCTCAAAGCGAATCGGTGAGCCTCCTCCAATTTCACTGTACAGTACAGATACTTTAGGTGAGCGTCTAGATGAAATAAAGCGAGCGAGCTGAGATTGAAAAGGTTTTAGAAAAAAAGGTAACTGAATTATAAAAGGGTCATTAAAAAGGTTATAGAGAAAAGACTCTACATCTCCTAAAGTTTCTGGCCCTACCATTTGTAATTGTAAAATACCTTCTTTCACTTAGATGATTTTAGCTTAAGCTTAGTCTTTAAGACTGCGATGTATGAAACAAAGACAGAAAAAGACTCTAAAATTAAGGATTTTCCATATCTAGGTATACTTTCAAACCTGATTCAGCTTTAGCTTTCATTATAGTCTCTGCTAAATTCTCTAAATTAGCTCTATGTGAAATAAGCTCTGTGACTGAGATATCACCAGAAGAAATAAGCCGATAGCTTTCTTTTAAATCATTTAAGTTAGGAGAGTAGCTGCTGATAATATTCAGTTCTTTATAGTAAATTTCATTATTAGAGAAAGCTTTAGCTTCATCATTGACGCTAGAGAAGACTATTATAGTGCCACCATCAGCAATTTTAGTCAATGCTATGTCTACACAGGCATTAGCCCCTGCTGCAAGAAAAATAAAATCAGCTTTAAAAGAATCACTGAGATTAGATAAGTCAGCGTGTACCTCATCAAAGCCACTATCTGAAGCTATATTTCGCTTATGAGCTATGGGGTCTATGCCGTATAGATTAAGCTTCTTTTCGTTACGTTGCTGATTTATATATTTCCCGATTAAAATCCCGATAGAGCCTAAGCCGAGAACAACTACATTCGCTTCACCTTTATAATTCAGCAGAGAAGACTTCTTGACTGCTTTAATGCAGCAGGCTAATGGTTCAGTAAAACTCGCTGCTAAATTAGAGACATGCTCTTCTATCTTTATTACTGTGTGCTGAAGGTGATCTTCACTAAGTTCTAAAAACTCACAGAAAGCACCAGGTTTAAAATTAGTTTTTTTGAATTTCTCGCAGAGGCTTTCTATTTCATTCAGGCAATATTTAAATTTACCACAAGGTACATGGTGAGAAGAGACTATACGATCTCCTTTTCTAAAAGAGTATTTTTCACTGAGTATAGGATCTATATCATATATCTCACCTACCATTTCATGACCTAGGACAGTACCAGCTTTCACTAATGATCTTTCTAGTTTAAGTAAATCTGAACCACAGATTCCACAGCCAGATACTTTCACTACGCAGCCTGCAGAGCTAACCACAGGCTTATCTAGTTCTACTAAGTCTAAGTAAGCCGATTCTCGCCTACTTGGTGAGTACACTAAGGCTTTCATGAATTTCGGTCTGCTGAAGATTTTACTAAGATCTTCTCATTCTCGTCTAATCTATGTAGATGTTTTACGGGCTTATTTCTTCTACAGGCCCTGCGTTTAGCGAAATACTCTCTTCTCTTCCTCTCTAGTACACGGTTTTGATAAGCTGTGTACTCTCTGTGTATGAATAAAGATATGCTGATTAATGCCGCTAAGGTCGCTAATAAAAATACTACATCGACTAGACTTCTCAAAATGTTTCCCTGAAAGAAACGTGAGCCACCCCAGATAGGCATGCTGACTAAACTAATTACACTAAAAATAGAAAAACTTCTAAAAGCCTTTTCTAGAGGAAAGAGATTCAGAACATTATGCTCTAAGCTTTGTAAGCCATTAGTAATGGCATTTAATGGTGAATAATGCTGCCACCATTCGCTTAAATTCTCGCCACCGCGATGAAAAGCATCATCTATTTTCGATAATATATCTCTAAAAGATTCAGTCTCAGCAGTGAAAGGTGTAGATGATACATCATTCTCGTTTTTCATATGGGATCTTTAGTTTAGTGAGAAGTCTTAAATCCTGGAATCCGTCTTTGGACTTAATGCTTCTTTGCAATTAATTCTCATTATAAACATTGTTTAACAAATTATTCAATATATTTTAATCATTAATTCTGTAAAAAAAGACAGGATTCTTAATTATTCCTAATAATATAAGGAAAAATCACTGAATTAGCCTTAAAGCAAGGGTAAAATTTATAATATAGATGATGTTTGAAAAGCTAATCCTAGATAGCAGCGCAGCTTATTTTACTGAGCGATTAGCTTTAGAAAAATCTTCGCCTTTTTCGTTAATCGCAGAAAAAGTTTTAAATAGAGAGAGATTAAGTTTAGAAGATGGCTACCAAATCATCAGAGCTAATGATTTAAATAGTCTTAGCCAAATCGCAAATTTTATGAGACAGCGTAAAGCCTATGAAGTCGCCATTAGAAAAGGCTTTGATCATCAAACTGCACTAGAACATACTAAAATAGTTTGGTGGAATACTAATCTACATCTAAATCCTACTAATATATGTATAGCTTCCTGTGATTTTTGTTCTTTTGCTAGAAAGCCTAAAGAAGAAGGGGCTTATACTATGAGTATTGACGAGGCCGTACATAGGGTAGTCATGGCTCGCGAAGAGGGTGCTACAGAAGTGCACATAGTCGGCGGATTAAACCCGAAGTGTCTTATAGAATATTATTCAGATTTAATTTCTGCGATAAAGAAGGAAGTACCTAGTATTCACGTAAAAGCTTTTACTGCTGTAGAGATAGATTTCTTTAAAAAGTTTGAGAAAAATATGAGCTATGAAGAAATCTTTGACAGATTAATCAGTGCTGTTATAGATAGTATGCCAGGTGGGGGAGCTGAAATTTTTTCTAGGTCTGTAAGAGATGAGATGTGTCCTGATAAAATCCCTGCGGAAAAATGGGTAGAGATACATCAGCTAGCTCACCGTAAAGGATTGAAGACTAACGCTACTATGCTTGCTGGTATAGGTGAGGAGCCTGAAGAA
>DAISHM010000054.1:0-7318 GCA_036822535.1 Candidatus Caenarcanales bacterium | reverse complement strand
GATTTGAACTTATTGAGGCTATAAGCTGAGCGCCATTTAGTCCGATGTGCTTTATGCCTAAGGCGTGTAGAAACCGATGAAATGGTTTGCTTCTGCTTTCTTGGATAGCGTATAAACCATTAGTCGCTGATTTTTCTGCCATCCTCTCTAGCTTTAAATGATCGCTGAAATTTAGGTAGTATAGATCTGTTGTGATATTTACTAAGCCTGCACTTAAAAGCTGTTCTATGAGAGCTGGACCTAAGCCAGATATATCTAAAGCATTTTTAGACACCCAATGCTCTATGCGTCTCTGTATTTGAGCTTCGCACTCTGCAATATTTGGGCATCTTAAGGCGATGTCTTCTTGCTCTAGTACTGTTTGGCAGACTGGGCATAATTCAGGTCTAAAAATAGGCTGGGGTTGTGTCTCTGCGTGATTTATCACTGAAACTATCTCAGGGATTATTTCTCCAGCCTTTCTGATAGATACTGTATCTCCTATATTTATGCCGAGCCTAGAAATCTGATCAAAATTATGTAAGCTAGCTCTTTTTACGGTAGTACCTGCTAATAAAACTGGTTCTAGATTGGCTACTGGTGTGATAATGCCTGTTCTTCCTACTTCGAAGTCTACTGAAATTAATTTAGTAAGAGCTTCTTCAGCATTGAATTTTAAGGCGATAGCCCAGCGTGGAAATTTACTGGTTTCACCTAATGTCCGCTGTAGTGGAATTTCATCGATTTTTACTACAGCACCATCGATTTCTATATCTAAAGAATCTTTTTTGATTTGCCATTCTGAATACAGTTCAATAACTTTTTGTATATTATGACAAAGTACATTTGAATTGTGATTAGTCTGGAAACCTAATCCCTGAAGTTTTTTTAGATTCTCATAGTGACTATTTGATTCATCCTTGCCGTAATATCCATAGCATAAGATATTTAAATTTCTTTCAGCAGTAATTTTAGGGTCTAATTGTCTCAGTGCACCAGATGCGGTATTGCGTGGATTTGCGTATAGATCCAGTCCTAAAGAAGCTCTTTCTTGATTTGCTCTATGAAATTCTGATTTAGATAAATAGACCTCCCCTCTAATGGTGAAGTCCTCTTCTAGAGAAACTTTCTTTGGGAGAGATTTTATTGTAAGCACATTAGGCGTAACGTCCTCACCAATTTTTCCATCACCACGAGTGGCAGCACGATATAATCTGCCTTTTTTATACTCTAGGCTAATACTGAGACCGTCTATTTTAAGCTCGAAAACATAATTCCTTGGAGTCTCTGCACCAATGATGCGATTGACTCTTTCTTCCCATGCGAGTATATCAGCTTCGTTGAAAGCATTTGCTAAGCTCATCATTGGAATAGCATGCTCTAATTTATGGAAAGAACTTTTATATACAGCAGTACCAACGGTTTTACTTATACTATCTGGCTCAATTAGTTCGGGATGGGTCTCCTCTAGCTTGATTAATTCTTGTAAGTGAGCGTCATAGACAGCATCTGACACCTCACTGCTATTTGCAATATAGTAGAGATGGCTCCAGTATTTTAATTTACTTTGCAGCTCTTGATATTTAATCGAAATATCTGCAAGAGATTCTTTTTGCATTATATTAATTATAAACTCAGGCGGGAATGTTAATTTTTCATGAAATTCGCTAAGGTTTGATTGTTTTATTAGATTCACTTGCTATAATAACTTTTTACTAACTTTCCATGTTTCTGTACCAAATATGGTTGACTAAGGTCGTAAAAACTGGCTTTAAAACGCTTAATAGATTTTTATTGTGTGAGGAGAATTTATTGCGTTTTTGCCAAGGTGGCTAAATCTTAATAAATTGTGAAAGGTTAACGAAATCTAAGATTTTCTGCTATCATTTATTAAAATCAAGCTTATTATATCTTTCCGTGTTTCTGTACCAAATCCGGTAGGCGAGAGTCGTAAAACTGTTAATCATAAATCTTCAATTGTGTGAGGAGGGATTTATGTCTTTTTTTTCGAGTGCTGCGTTTAGCACTTTGTTTTTTGTTGTTGAGGAGGAACTATGGGACCTCTAATTACTGGCATAGGTGCTAGTTTAGGTGCTTTTGAGGCTGCTAAGTGGTTTTCTGATCGTGCAGGTACTAGGCAAAGCTCATCTTCTGCGGAAGCAGCTAATTCTAATTCAAAACCAGTATCTAGTAGTGGACGTAGCCTAGGAGTCTTAGCTATGAGCGCTCCTGTGTTGAAAGCTGCTTAAGCTGTTGTTGCTCCAATTTCTTGTTTGCTTTGTGTAAGCTGTTTGCTTATACTTGCTGCTTCTTGAATGCCCTTGGTGAGATTACTATAAACTTTATTAGCTTCTTGTGATTTTACGAGCCAGCTGCCGACATTGATTGGTGAATTAACAATGCTTTTCGCTGTTATAGCAGCTGTTTTTATTGGTCCACCATCTAATTTTTTCACATCTTCTGACGGTTCTTTAAAGATACTACCTTTCTTGTCTGCAAATAAGCCAGGTATGTCTTTCGGTGTCCTGCCTGTGATTAAGCTGCCTGCTTTTTGGATTAACCAGAATGGTAATGAAGCTGGAGTGGAGAGTTTTACTACGCCTGGATAAGTTCCTACTGCGGCATGGAAATTTTTACCCCACCAGATCCATGCTGGCTTTAAGACGCTGTAAAGTTTTTCAAGAGGCGGCTTAATAAGTTTGTGGGAGACGAATTGTGCCGCTGGGTCTATGGCTCTTTTTTCAGCTTTAGGCATGAAAGTTTGAATAAAAGGAGGTGCTGTGAATTCCATTAAAGCGCTTAGAAGAATAGACTTAGTAGCTGCATTAAGAGGGAAGCCAGTAAGAAGGTTAGACATACCTTTCATGAAGTTTTGGCAGATAGGCATAAGAAGCTTTTTCGAGAAAATATTATTGAAGATGCCGATGTAGCTCTCACCTTTACGTACTGATGCATGGGCGTAGCTGCCCATTGCCGAATCCACTCTATTTGCGTTAGCTAATATCATTGACATTAATGCTTGTACTGGAGTGTTAGCATCTTGGAAGCCAGTAGCTTGAGCTTTTTTATCTAATGTGGTTGCTGTAAGAACTAAGCTTGCAAGGGCTGTAGTGCCGAAATGTATAGGGTTGAATTTGGCAAGGGCTTTGATTTCTTCTTTTTTGCCAGAAGAGTCTGTTATATACAGGGCTTCTCCTTTTTCATCTTTTAAAGTTTCCCCTTCGCGTATGCCTAATAAATACTTATTAATAGTATTTATAAATGGATCTAGCATGCCTTTTAGGTTAAAGCCTTTGCCTTCGATTTTGTTGCCATCAGCATCTTCTCCGCGAATCCATCTTACAGCTTTAGCTACTCCTGTATTTTTCATCGCATCTATAATGATTTGCTGTTCAGGGCTTACTTCTCCTGCATGATTTGAAGAGTTGGTTAAAATATTATTTTCTGCAGTGGCTGTCCTGACGATAAAAGTAAGAGGCTTAGCAGCAAGGTCACCGATAAGAGTATTAACTACTGGAAAGTGTTTTGCAAAATTAGGAAAAGTTCTACGAAAAGCTGCAATACTTTGATCTACACCGATGTCAGTAATTAATCTAGATAAAAATGAGTCAGAGAAAGTTTTAGCAGCATTATTATTGAAGGCATTATACTCAATGCCATTTGGATCTAATTTATGTTTTTCTAGTTCCTCTATTTTTGCTTGGAATTTTTCTTTTTCCTCAGCAGAGAGATTCGCTGTCTCTAATTGGGTTCTTAAATTCTCTAGTTCTTTACTTAAATGATTTGATAATTTTTGAGCGTCTCCTTCTTTGGTGATGGCATTGACTATAGTCTCTGCTGGTGAGCTGGTAATTAAAGCATTAGTCCAAGATTTTAAAATACTTTCGTAAAGTGAATAGGCAAAGCCTTTTTTCGGTTTTGCTTCGTGATGCACTGCTTCGTGATTTTCATCCTTGGCTTTATGTCCAAAACCAAATCTAGCAAAGGGATTAGGCTTCTCTTCTTTATTGGTGCTAGGATTATTAAGATTTTCGCTGTTATTAAATGACGAAGCCGCGTTAAAAAGTGACACAGAGCTGTCTGGGCTTGATGAGTTATTTAGGTAATTTCCGGGTTCAAAGGGATTCGTATTGGCGCTAATAGCGGTACTAGCCAATTAGAATCCTCCCTCGAAATGTGCATCTAGTCTTAACTTTATTAAGATAAGATGGCCCGAATATGCAATTTAGCTTGAAAGAAGTCATGTGAGGAGCTTAGTCAAGTATTACGTAATATATTATAAACAAGTACTCTGGAATTTACTTAAAAATGTAATACGAAATGTAAAAAAATATTAATCTATCTTTTTTTAAATCGAAAAATTTTTAATAAAATTCCGAATTAGCTTAGGGGAATGCGGTTTTGGTAGTAAAATGAATTTAATGTCCGCAAAGAAAGTTCTTTATCCAGGGAGTTTTGATCCTTTTACTTTAGGGCATTTAGACGTTTTAACTAGAGCTGCTAAATTATTTGACTCGGTGGAAATTGCGATAGCTAGTAATTCTAAAAAAAAATCTATATTAGATGCTGATGAAAGGGCTGCCTTGGTTAGTGAAGCCACTGCGGAATTGAAAAATGTAAAAGTTACCATCGTTAAGGGATTGGTTATAGATTATGCACGGGATAAGGGTTTTGAGATTTTATTAAGAGGTATTCGTGCTGCTAATGACTTCGAGCAAGAATTAGAGATGTCTCAGATTAATAGATCCCTTTCACTGAAAGCATTCCCAGATGCTATTGAGACTGTATTTTTAATGACTAGTCCAGAATACTCTTTTATTAGAGCGAGTCGGGTCTGGGAATTGCTAGAATTGGGGGGAGATATTAGCACTCTCGTTCCTGATTGTGTGACTAAGTATTTGGAGGGAAAGAATATTGGATATTTTCAGCAAACTAGATGAGATCGGCGAATATATAGAGCAGGCTAAGAATATACCGATGATTAATCAGAAGATGATTGATCCAGAGTATTTAATGAGGGCTTTTGAAGAGCTTTATGCTGCGATACCTGAAGAAATAAAAGAAGCTAGGCAGTTAATAGAGAAGAGGGATAGAGAACTCGCTGAAGTTAGAAAACAGGCTGATGATCTTTTAAATAGAGCTAAGCAGGAATGTGAAACTATGTTAGTCAGAGCTAAGGAGCAGGCTGAGAAGCTTTTAGATGAAAGCCAAATCAAAAAATCTGCTGAATATGAAGCTAAGCACTTATTTAATGAATGTAATGAGCAGGCTAAGCGTCTTACTAAAGAAGCTGAGGTAGAGGCTGAGAATATTCGTATGCAGGCCCTAGAAAAAGCTCAGAGAGTAGAAGAACAGGCATTATCTAAAGCTAAGAGAATCAAAGAAGATGCTGATAATTATGCACAGCAGATTCTAAACTATATTGAATATGATGTAGTACGTAAAATAGATGAACTTAACACTAAAGGTAAGGGCTTCTTCTCTGATCTTAAGGAAAAAGATTTACATCTTTCTTAAAATTTTAAGTATTTCGCTAGAAAAACCCTATGGTTTTTTGCTAATATAAGAGTCTGCCTGCGGAAGTGGCTCAGTGGCAGAGCAATTCCTTGCCAAGGAATAGGTCGCGAGTTCGAATCTCGTCTTCCGCTCCATCTGTAATTAGGACTGATAATGAATAAGAATCTAGAATTAATACCTGAAGAAATGATATTCGAGGATCTCGCTGCTGAGTTTGATTCTCTACTTGATAAGAACTCATATAGATTTGATTTTAAAGCTGGTGATATCATCAGAGGTTTCATCTCTAGATTTGATAAAGATGGTGCTTTAGTAGATGTAGGTTATAAAAGCGAAGGCTTCCTTCCTAATAAAGAAATAGCTAGTAAAGAAGATGAGATGACTCCTCAAGAAGTTTTAGAACTGGCTAAGGAATATGATTTTTATGTTATCCGTGAAGAGAGCGATAAAGGCCCTCTTCTTCTATCTTATAAGAGAGTAGCGCAGGCTAGAGGCTGGGCTAAATTAGAAGAGATAAAAGCTAAAGATGAAATAGTCGAAGGTGAAGTGATAGCTGTCGTTAAAGGCGGTATTATTATTGAGATTTATGTCGTTAGAGGTTTCGTGCCAGCTAGCCAGTTAAGAGCAGCATCAGAAGATGAAAACGAGAAAGGTGCTCTACTTAAAATGAAAATTATCGAGCTTAATAAAAATAGCCGTAAGTTGATCTGCTCTCGTAAAGTGGTTATCGAAGAAGAAAAAGCTAATTTACGCGAAAAAGCTTTAGTAGAGCTAGAGGTAGGTCAAGTTATCTCTGGAACTGTAGTTAGAGTCGCTGAGTTCGGGGCTTTCGTAGATATCGGTGGTATTGATGGTCTTTTACCTGTATCTGAGATTTCTTGGCAGAGAATAAATCACCCTAAAGAGAAGCTTTCTGTAGGTGATACTATTTCTGTAAAAGTTCTTAAGATTGATGAAGCTGGTAAGATCAGTCTTTCTTTAAAGCGTTTAGAGCAAGATCCATGGACTGAAATTGAAGATAAATTTGTAGAAGGGCAGATAGTGAAAGGTGCTGTGGTTAAGATTACTGCATTTGGTGCTTTTGTAGAAGTTTATCCTGGTGTAGAGGGATTACTACCTTCTAATGAAATTTCTGATGAAGAGGATGCTAGCCCAGATAAATACCTAGAGGTAGGTAAGGAAGTAGAGGTTATCATCAAGAAATTATCTCCTTACGAGAGAAGAATACTTCTTTCTATGAGAGATATAGCTTCTGCGAATTAATCTTTCCATGATGAGCATTTAGCTTAGAAATAAAAGATATATACCATTAAATTTTTGAAAAGTAGTACCTAAAATTATTTTAGGTACTACTTTTTTATTGTAAATTTTTAGGTAAAAAGCTTAAGGAAGTGATGAAAATAAAATTTTTCATCACGGACTGTCTAGTAACAAGGTTAAGGATTAATCCCACTCTTTAAATCGAGAAATATTCAGTAAAATCCCTGCAATAATACACGATGTAAGTAAACTACTACCACCATAACTAACGAAAGGCAGTGTGACACCAGTAATCGGTAGCAAGCCTGTAGCAACGCTAATATTAGTTACTATCTGTACTGTCATTAGACCGATTAAACCTATACCCATCATGCGTGCAAAGTCATCTGGGATGGAATAGCAGATTTGTAAGGCTCTGAGTATCCATAAAAAGAAAAGTAATAGTACTGCACTAGAGCCAAGAAAGCCCATTTCCTCACAGATAATAGAAAAAATAAAATCAGCATGAGCTACTGGTAAAGCACCTAATTTCTGTAAAGAGCCACCTAAGCCCTGCCCCCAT
>DAISHM010000053.1:0-7348 GCA_036822535.1 Candidatus Caenarcanales bacterium | reverse complement strand
ATCGAAATCTGAATATTTTTTTCCTTACTCTATAAAAGATATTGGGAACAGCTTATAAGTTACTGTTCTGCCAGTAAGCGGTTCTTAGACTTTATTTGCAAGTTCAAATGCAGAAGAGCCAGTAACTATAATTTTTAAATCTTTAAAATTATCTATTAAAATTTTTAAATTAATACCAATATTTTCCACTCGCTGAGCTTCATCTATAAAAATCACTTCATAACCTTTAACCAATGATGTAAGTTTTCTTAGATCCTGACTCGCTAAAACCTCTCTATATTTCGCTTCATCTGCATTAATTTTTAAAACTTTTAGAGACAATTTAGCTAGAATCTCATTTACTAAAGTGCTTTTACCTACTTGCCTTGCACCATATAGAATGATAACTTTGTTTTTCTTAGTTTCAGAATTAAGATGACTAAGAATATCTTTTTTTATATATCTAGGTATTTTCATTAACTTATTATTACGGAATTCCAATTCATGCGTTAAGTCATCCTTAATGGAAATATACCACGAATTGGCGGAAGTAGCGTGAATATCGCCAGTATATTAGTGCAATTCACGTTATTTCCGCTAGTATATTGACTTGTGCTGACTCTGGCTTGTTTTGCACTCTTAGAGAGTTTAGGATGGACTTAGCTCTGTGATTGGTTTATAGAAAGTAGTGGGAACCGCAGCTTACATGATAAATATTTAGAGTTATTAGTATAATTAGTTTTCGCTTATGGAGGATTCTGAATTAGATGAAAAAATCTTGGACGAAATTATTCTTCAAGGTACTCTTGTGAATGACTCTCTTATTGAAGCTATTAACTCTAATATTAATAAATCCTTTGCCCTTTTAGGTTTCTTTATTTCTTTTCTTGCCTTTTCTTTTCAAAATGAACAATTAAAATCGGGGAAATGGATATTTATTCAATGCTTACTAATCGTTTGTTTAGTTTTATACTTACTTGAAATATAACTTATGAATAGTGTAATACCTTCGGCAACTAAGTTAAAGACAAATCTTAAGCTTGCTGAAAGTGGAATGATTGAAATTAAAACAGAAAGAATCAGGACTTTAAAGAAAGCCATTGATGACAATGAGCAAAATAACAATAAGTACAATAATCGAGTTATCAATGCTACTCTATTTTTCATACTTTCGCTCATCTGCAATATTATTTTTCAAAACATCTTAAAAAATGTTACTAATAACTTGATAAGTGAATGGTTTATTACAAAAAGTTATTTCTGCACCGAGAATATATTAGAAAATATCATTCTATCCTATGCATCTCAGCCTGTTGATGAATTTTTCTCTGCAATAAATACTGCACATTTTTTATTTTGCCTTATTCTGAGTTCTACTCTCACTTGGCTCTGTAGGTTTATAGGGAAAAGGAGCTAACCCTTTCTTAATAATGACCAAGCTATCTGGTCTTACCTCTTTTCCCAAAATTTCCTGGTAAGGATTTTTTGAATTACTCGAAGCCTTTTCATTCATACTTTTATTATACCCTCATAGATCTGAAGATCTGACTAAAAGACGCTTAAGACTATATTCTTACAGCAAAAAATACTCAATACTAGTCACTACCCTGATATTCTTCACTTCTTGAGTATAGTAATGCACAGGCTCTATAGTGAAAAGCCCTTGCTCAGCGTGTTTGATTCCTGTAACAAAACTGCGAGCATTCCATGCAAATTTATCAGCAGCTTTTCTCGCCTCTCTGGTAGCCTCTTCTATCATCTGTGGCTTAATTTCATTAAGCTTAGTGTAGATATACTCTACTTCATTTGAAGAAAGACTCACTCCTTCACCGACTAGCTCACCGATTCGATCAGCAGCTTTTTTCACATTTTTAATTTTTTTAGATTTAATCAATAAACCAAATTCAGCGATATAACGCTGTGAATTAGAGCTCTGATATTCATTATAAAGCTGCGCCTGCCTATCATCTATCTTAGGCTGTCTGATGTTAATCTCTGCTTCGCTGAACCCCTCTTTTAGAAAGAACTCTTTCATTTTCTTTTGAGCATAATCTATCTGTTTATACATCTCAGGTAAGGTATTTGCTGTAGCAGAGGCTTTTACCGGCCATAGAGCTAAGTCAGCGAGTACTTCTCTTTCTGAAAGTCCTCTTACGGAGACGGTTTTCACTCCAGTCCTGAGCTGCGCTATGGAAGCTCCTAGAATGCTTACTGAAAGAATAATAGTTAGACAGAGCCAAGAGTGCTGGCTTAAGTGAATTTCAGGTAATTTAAATTTTTTATTTTCCATTTTATTTATAAGCTTTTAAAAGGCTTTCACTGCCTTGATTTTTAATTATGGCAGGAGTTTTGGAGATTTAAAAATAAAAGTTCTTAGTACTCGCTTAAACAGGGAATGATAAAATTACTAATCCAGTAAACTGAAAGCTAAAAAAACATCATGGGGGCGTATTAGCTTTGACGGAGAGACAGAATTTTGAAGTGCAGGTCAAGGATGCAGAGGACCTTGTAAAAACCAATGCAAAAAATAAGTGCTAACGAATTCGAAGTACAAACTGTTGCTACAAGCAACGACGTAGCTGTTTTAGCTGCGTAATAGCCCGACAAACTGTGGCTAGCTTCCCTGCTCGGGTATTGGCTTACCGAGTTATCTGAGCGGGGCACAAGACTTGGTGAGTGCATTTCCCTGAATTGAATTGAGTTTGCTAGGGAAATAAAGACTTAAGCTCAAGAACCCGTTGATTGTCTGTGATCACAGGAACGGCATAAACCTAGACTCATAGAATAAACTTGTAGTATCTTCATCAGGACGGATTTTCGGACGAGGGGGGCAGTTCCCCTCCGCCTCCACCATTTTTTGTTAGGCTTTTTCTGCACTATCTTCTAGATGAAAGCCTATTCGGTTGGCTTTTTCTCCAATTTTCTGAGTTGCAACTAATAGTAGATTAATTTGAGAAATATGTTATATAAGCTCAAAGTTCTTAGTATCTTAACTGTTGAATATAGAATGCAAGATATTTAGTGGTTAGTTAAAATATTAAACTATTAATGCCAGTCATAAGTAGGTTTTTAGGAATAATTATATTAATGTACTGGCGTGACCATAACCCGCCTCATTTTCATGCAAAATATGGAGATTATGAAATACTTGTTTCTTTGGAAGGGCAGATTATGGAGGGGCGATTCCCGAAGAGAGAGCTTTAAGATTGGTGCTTGAATGGATGGACATGCATAGAGATGAATTAATGCTTAATTGGGTAAAAGCTTCTCACGGGGAACCATTAATGGCAATTCCTCCCTTGGAATAATATGAGGATAAACCATGCTTCATGTTACTAAAGCTAGATATTTATCAGACTATCAGATAGAGCTATTCTTTGATGATGGCTCTCAGGGAAAAGTTGATTTGGCTGATTATTTACAAGGGCCTATGTTTGAGCCGCTTAAGGAGAAATCTAAGTTTGCTCAGGTTAAGTTTGATGATGAACTTGGAACTATAGTTTGGTTTAATGGCGCAGATCTTGCTCCTGAGTTTCTTAGGAGTATTTTAGAGTGAATAAATATTTGTTAATATGCTAGAGAATATTGATGTCCAATTCAGTAAAACTAGAATACTGTTAAAAATATATTTATCAACAGTATTAATCGTTTTAATTGCTTTCACTCCGTGGCAAGCAACGGGCTATGGTTATCATCGGAGGGGCGATTTTATTGGATTTGTGTCTTTGTTTTTGCTGGAGTGGAAGCATGTTGAGCTTGCTTGGTCAATGATTTTGTTTGAGATTCTCGCAATAACCCTAACGTTTATGATTATTTACCTATCTATCATAATGAGAAATGATGATTCAGTGCACCCCTAGCGAATTTAAATCAAGCAATCTCTTCTTCTTATTATTAGTAATGTTCTTTTTAAAATCCCTTCTAGGGTCAAAAGAATAATAAGCTTCACCGATTTCTGCTGTGATTTGTTCACGTGTAGTAGATTTAATAAACACATCAATAAAAGCTGCCTCGTTAGTCGGAGACTGCTTTTCTAGGCTTATAAGAGATCTTAGTTCTCTGAGTAAATTGATTGGTTTTAATTCTAGGCTGCTCATTTCTTAACCTCTTCTTAACCTTATGAAAATACAAAGGCAGAGCAGAAAATTTTTGATATTAAATTTCGCTGAAATTAGTCTATAAAAACTCAGGTAAATAAACACTATAATCAAACTCTTTCAGGGAGCTAACTACAGGGATCATACCCTTTAAGAGCTTAGCGATTTCCATAGCATTTCTAGGAGTGCTAGCTAAATGAATAGTCTCAAATGGAATTCTGTTCTCGATTCCATCTTCTGAAATTACTTTAGATTCATAGATTAATTTTCTAGCTCTTTCTGCAACTATGTTTATATCTAAATTTCCATCTTTTTCGTAATCGTAAGCTAAAGGATTTCCTTCACTATCGTATCTTAGGTCTACTCTCGCTTCGTAGCTAGTTCTCAGATTCACCCAAGAGATTACTTCCTTTAAAACCTTACTAGAAGGTGCTACTAAAATTAGCCACTGACTGAAGTCTTGTATAGTCTTAGCTACTACTTCAGCTACAGAATAGTTACTTAACATTTGAAAATAAAGATAACCATGCACTCTAACGTGATTAATTTCATAGTGATACTGCTTCGCTAAAGCTGCTAAAGCTCCTAATTGAGCTAATATAGTCGCCCTGAGCTCTTCACGGCTTAACTGTACTTTTCTTAGACCGAAACCGATAACGTCGGGATAAGAGATTAAAGCACCTATGCTGGTGTGCGGGAAAGCTTGGCAGGCGTCTAAAGCTAGATTCGCTTGGAAAATATCACCAGTGTGCGCTCCAGTAGCTATGCTAACTGAACTCGCAAATGGCAGTAGATCACGCTCTAAGGCTTCTCTACCAAGACCGTAATGTTCGGCAAGATTTAAATTTAAATCGATTTTTTTCCCAGATATTTCAGAGCCTATAGCCATAATCTTTATATTCTAACTGATTCGTGTACCTGATTGCTGTTCAAAAAAGTAAATAGACTTAATATCTATAAATACGCTTAATCGTCTCGGTGAAAAGCTATAGCCAGAGCTATTTAAAGCCTCGTATTCAGCATTATGGATTTTAGAAATAATGAAATTAGAATTTATAGTTTTTCCATATTTTTTATCTAAATTTAAATAAACTAAAATTTCTTCCCCAAGATTTTCTATATTAAATAGCTCAGCTTCTAACTCTATGAAAGACTGGCTTTCAGCTCTCTGTAATTTTATATATTCAGGTCTAATGCCTAGAATAAAGTCAGCGTCTAGTTTAGAGAGCCTCGCAGAGATCTCTTTTTCTAGTAATTCCTCTGGCTCTATGAGATTAGCAGGAGGGGAGCCGATGAAGCTAGCTACAAAGCTATTAGCAGGCTGATGATAGATTTTATCGGGACTATCAAATTGCTGAATTTTACCCTCGTGCAATATCGCAATGCGATCGCCTAAGCTCATAGCTTCGATTTGATCGTGAGTTACATAAATAAAAGTACTGTTTAATTCTTGGTATAGTCTGCGTATTTCCTGTCTGGTAGAGGTTCTTAGCTTAGCATCTAAATTACTTAAAGGCTCGTCCATTAAAAATAAACTCGGCTCTTTAATTAAGGCTCTAGCTACAGCGACTCTTTGTTTCTGACCTCCAGAAAGCTGACCTGGTCTGCGATCTAGATATTTTACTAAATCTAATTTTTCGGCGACTTTATAAACTTTTTCTCGAATTACCGATTTCTGCTCAGACCTCACTAAAAGAGGGAAGGCGATATTATCAAAAACACTTTTATGAGGGTATAGTGCATAATTCTGAAAAACCATACTGAGATTACGATCTTTAGCAGGTATGTTATTCATTAGACGATCGGAGAATTTCAGCTCCCCTTCAAACTCTCTCTCTAAGCCAGCTATAATGCGAATTATAGTGCTTTTTCCAGAGCCACTAGGCCCTACTAGAACTATAAATTCTTTCTCCTGTGATTCTAGGCTAATATCTTTTATGATGTAATTTTCATCATATTTTTTAGATATTTTATTTAAACTCACTTGTACCACGGCTTAGTATTATATAGTACATGAAAATTCTCTTTATAGCAGGGACTCGTCCCGAGTATATAAAGCTTGCACCGCTATATCTAGAGATGCAGCAGTCCTGTGCTAGGGCTGTAACCGAGCGTAAGCAGCCCTACTCGCTGAAATGGATAATTAGTAATCAGCATAGTAAACAGATACTAAGTGACTTAATCGAGCTCTGGGGAATTAAAATTGATGCTGAGTTTAATTTAGTGAATGAGGGCTTAGATTTAGCAGAGCTTGCGGCAGGCTTACTGAAAGAGGCTAATCGACTAATTAAAGAAGAGCAGCCTGATTTAATTATCGTTCAGGGAGATACTTTAACCGCTCTAGAAGTCTCACGGGCAGCTTTCTTTAATCGAGTAGCCTTAGCTCATTTAGAAGCGGGGCTGAGAACAAATAGTATATATGCCCCATATCCAGAGGAGCTTTCACGTAGAGTTATTAGTGAAGTCGCTGACTATCATTTCTGTCCGAGTATTAGGGCTTATGAGACTTTAATTAAGGAAAAGAAAAGTTCTGAAAATATTTTTCTCACAGGAAATACTGTCATAGACGCACTTCTAATTGCTTTAAAGAAAATATCTCTTAAAGCGAATCCTGAAAAATATATTTTAGTTAGCAGCCATAGACGTGAGAATTTAGAGAATGCTATGCAGGCTAATCTGATAGAGGCTATAAAAAATATTTTAATTAAACAAAGAGAAAAAGCTTTAGATAAAAGAGTAAAGTTTTTTATCTGTTTACATAGTAATCCCAGAGCGAGGGAGGCGTTTATTAATTTAAGTTTAGAGCTCTGTGAAGAGGATAGAGAGCATATTAGACTAATAGAGAAAACTACTTATCTAGAATTTATTGAATTAATGCTAAATAGCCTGTTTATTATTACTGATAGTGGCGGGGTGCAGGAAGAGGCTCCATATTTATCTAAGCAGCTTCTAGTGCTAAGAGAGCTTAGTGAAAGAGAGGAGATAATCGCTCCAGATCAGGCTAGTTTGCTTGTAAATAATTTAGATGAGATGGAAAAGCAGATAGAGTCATTAATTGAGCTGTCTTTAGAGAATTATAAAGAGGGGAATTCTAGAGAAACTTTAGATAGAGTTTTAAAGCAAGGCTTTCGGGATTTGGCTTATGGGGATGGCACGGCTGCGAAGAAAATCGTGGATATATTAATTACTCAATAACCTATACTGCGTATCTCGCTGCGCAGCCTTTCTACCAGTAGCTTCAATGAAATATTTCATCTGTTCTACTGAAGTTC
>DAISHM010000052.1:344-7349 GCA_036822535.1 Candidatus Caenarcanales bacterium | reverse complement strand
TTTTTTCAAAGACTGAGTTAGATCTTCAAAGTAATCTCTCTTTACAAGCATATATTACTATTTTGCTCATTAAATCCATCACCTCAAAACCACATAAGCTTCAAGAATCCCCTCATGAAAGCTCTCTGGCAGCCGAGCCCAATCAAACACATCTATTAAAATCGGAATATTAGATTCTTTAACAGCATCAATAAAATCCGAGAAAGCTCCTATCGGTATCGGTTTTAAATCAGTAGACCGTAAAACTATATCTAAATCACTGCTCTCATGAGCCTTTCCAGTAACCCGTGAGCCATAAGCCCAGATAGAAATATCTGGCAAATACTCATCTGCGATCTCTAATAATCTTAATTTATCTTTTTCTCTTAGAAATAGCTCAGGCTGCTTCATTTAAAGCCTCTATGGTTTCGGCTAATTTATTAGCATCGATTATAAACTCAGGAATTAGAGCTAAAGTCTCATTTGCAAAATTAACCCCATAATCATGCGCTGTTTCATTACGACTATCACGATACTTAAACCATCTTTCAGTTTCTTCTAGGCTCAGTAAACCATGCTTACTAGCATTGCGAAAAACGTCCTTAAAATTCATCGTGTCTAACTCTCTAGCTAAGGCAAAATATGGCTTTAAAGCTCTTCGTAATAATTTAACTGACTGTTCGATTATCAATTCAAACTCTTTTACACAAGCTGCCCTGTAAATATCATAAAGTTCATCCTCTGTAGAAAATTTAACGAAAGAACTAAAAGCCTTCTCCAGAGTATTCATATGTTTCATGAAATACTCTAAATTAATTTTACTCATAATGCCTACTCGAAGAGGACTCTCCTAGAGTCACATCACCCTCTTACTTCTTAACAGCAAGCTTCTCAGCCTTAGAAACCACAGCATGCGTCTTCATCTGCATACCAAAAAGCTCAATAAACCCAACTGCTGACTGGTGATTAAACATATCACCTTTATCATAAGTCGCTAAACCTTTATCATAGAGCGAGAATGGTGATTTTCTTGAAGCTACAGTAATAGAACCCTTATATAATTTAAGTTCTATCTCACCAGTTACATGCTCTTGTGACTGATTAATAAAAGCATCCATACAGTCTCTAAGTGGCTCGAACCAGAAACCTTGATAAATCATTTCTGAATACTTCTCATCGAGCAGGTTTTTAAAGCTTTTCATGTTTTTAGTCATTACTAAATACTCTAATTCTTTATGAGCCTTACCTAAAAGCACTGCTGCTGGGGCTTCATAAATCTCTCTAGATTTAATACCGACTACCCTATCCTCGATCTTATCTATGCGACCAATAGCATTAGCACCAGCGATTCTATTCAATTCCTCGACCAGCTCAATTCCAGCATAAGTTTTACCATTTACAGCTACAGGTATACCTTTCTCAAAAGAAATTTTCACATACTCTGGCTTATCAGAAGCAGCTTCTGGAGACTTAGTCATACCATATACATCTTCAGGCGGCTCTACAGTAGCATCTTCTAAAATACCACACTCAGCAGATCTACCCCAGAGATTAAGATCTATCGAATAAGGACTCTTTTTAGAGATCGGCACTGGTATTCCATGCTTCTCCGCATACTCTATACTATCCTCACGAGTCATACCCCACTCTCTAGCTGGAGCGATAATCTTAAGACTAGGATCTAAAGCCATAATGGATAAATCAAATCTCACCTGATCATTACCCTTTCCAGTACAGCCGTGGGCGATAGCATCAGCCTTATACTCATGAGCTACTTTCACTAAAATCTTTGCGATAAGTGGTCTAGCTAAGGCAGTGGCTAAAGGATAATTCTCCTGATAATTAGCATTAGCCTTTAAAGCTCTGAAACAGAACTCTTCGATGAATTCTTGCTTCGCATCAATTACTCTACTTTCACTAGCACCTATTCTTAAAGCCTTAGACTGTATCTCTTCCAATTCCTGTCCCTGACCTAGATCTATAGCCACACAAACTACTTCATTACATTTATGTTCTAAAAGCCATTTAACTGCTACGGAAGTATCTAAACCACCACTGTAAGCTAGGACTACTCTATTCGCTATTTTTTCTGTCATATAAATTTCCGTCATCTCATATTTTAGCTTAATTAAGGACCTGCAGGAATAAGTTAATACAGTAAATTACGAAAATAAATTTCCAAGCTAGCAGGCTTAGTATAAGATTTTAAATAGTTCAGAGCTTGAATTAAAACCACTGAACCAGTGAACATGAAGAGTAAAGTTTTAAATTTAATTGACCTTTATCGATACAGAAAAGACTTTATCTGGGGTAAAGATTATTTCGCGAAAATAGATAATAATAAAGTGATTTCATCCATACTCTTTAGTAAATATTTAGAAGCGAAGAAGGTTTTAGAGTTACACGAGTTCGACATCAATCAGGAAGATCTTTTAAAAGAGTTTATTCATTATTTTAGCCTAAAAGAAAATATTCACTATTTCATTAGTAAGCTCTCAGAGAGTGAAGAAATAGCCGAGATTAGCTTTCTACATAGACAGGGCTTTCAGAGACTCACACGAGAATATCTCTTTGAGTATCGTAAATTTAAAACTAAAATACTAAATAGTGTAGATATTCTCTGCGATACAGCTACTAAAAAAGATATAGCAAGCATGATACAAATCTGTAAACATGCACAGCCTATAGAATTTAGAGATTATCTATTTCACTATCCAAGCTTTTTTAAAGGGCGTTTAGATGATACATATGTTTTCTACGCTGGACGTGTAGCAGAACTAGACGCTAATGCTCCATCTGTAAATAAAAATGTCTTGGGCTACGCCTGTAAAATAGATCCCGAGAAAAACATTTTTGAATTTATAGTACCACCCCAGCAGACCTCTTTGTTGATAAGCTTTCTAGTTGCTTTTGTCGATAAATATATACATTATGAAAAGAATGATAATTTCAGTTTCATAGTAAACGAAAATGTAAAAGACGTTCTAGATGAGGTTCTAGAGAAATTCAGCTTAAAGCAAGTCAGGCAGGTATTAATTCACGAAGCCCAAATTCGAGATAAGGTGAAACTCTTAGATAAACTTGGTAGTAAGATTCAAATCCCTGTACCTAATAGACAAATCTCAAGTAAATCAAAATTTTCTGATAAAGATAGGGTTTAGTGATTAAGAATCATATTACCCAGTAATAGTAACTACTGGATACTTAGTGGCTAAATAAAGAAGATGCTCTTTTAGTAAGCGTTTGATTAGCATATATTTATTATGTGCTAAATGTGCAAAAAAATTGCACATTTAGCTAATTATTTTTAAGTGAAATATACAGGGCAGATTTATGTTTAAAAACTTTTTTAATTTTAATGACTAAAATTTATTGACTTCAATCGTGAATCCAGCTCACTACGATCGATCCATTGAATATCATGCTCATCACTCATACGCTGCATTTCAGCTCTATGTGAATCTTTGTAAGTACCATTAGTGATAAACATCCCACCCTTTAAATTATATTCAGCAGAATAGGTTTTTATAACTTGAGGAAAAGCTAGTAGAGTCTTACGATCAGCATAATCCTTACCACCATAAACATGCTTAACCTGCACCGCAAACTGCTCAGCAGATTCATTAGTGAAAATAAAATCGACACCTCGATCTTTACTTGGTTTGGTCACAATATAACCTTGTTTTTCAAAAATATCTTTAATAATATTCTCAAACTTTTTTCCCTGCTCCGCTTTATTCTCTGATTTAATAAAATCTATTTCATTCAAAGTAGGTACAGTGATTTCGGAATCTGGGACCAACTCCTTACTCATTTTTTCTAATATATCTACTTCAGAGACATTCTGCATATAACTTAAATCAAATAAATTCTTTCTAGTATTGCGTTTGAGTTCTAATCTTTCATGTAGATTTTTTTCAAAAACATGATCTGCGACAAAGTAGTATACATAAACATTTTTCTTCTGACCTGTCCTGTAAGCCCTACAGGTAGCTTGATCTTCTACCGCAGGATTCCACCAGCGAGTTAAATGTAGCACATGGTTAGCTTCCTGAAGGTTCAAACCCATACCGGCACAGCGTGGTGACAAGACTAAAGCAGAAAAACCAATCTGTGTTTGAAATTTATTTAAATTGGCTTTTTTATTTTCCTCTGAAAGATTACTATTAATCGGAGAAAGACTTAAAGAATAAGTTTCATTAATAAAATCCTGTACAGCCTCCTGATAATCGTTATACTCGCAGAAAACTAAAGCCTTCTCTCTAGTATTTTTAATACGCTCCAATATATCTTTAAATTTAGCTAAGCGATAATTCGTCTCAAACCATTCTTTAAAATAAGGTCTAGTATAAATTTTGCCATTCGCGAGAAATTTATGAACAGAGGACTGCTTAATTAAGGATACTTTTTTTAAAGCAGGATATTTACTCTTTAGGACGCTATTAATCTGCCCCTCTACCTCTTCTTCTAACTTAAATGAAACAGTTTCTGAAATTAAATCTGGTAAATCTTTCCTGATCTCTGATTTTAATCTACCATTTGCGTAACCTTCATTAAAATTACCGAACTTTAAAGTCTGCTTTAACCTTTGAAAGCACTCCTCTCTTTCTGTATACACTGAATCACTATTGAAAAAAGCTTTATAGCCTTTTCTAAAATCCTTTAATGCTCCCAAAAGTCCAGCGTGAGTGCTAGCCATAATATTCCATAGTTCTGACATATCATTTTCTACAGGTGTTCCACTCATTAAAATCTTAAAAGTAGCTTTAGTCGCTATAGCCTTTAAGACTCGAGATACTTGAGTCTTGGCGGATTTAGCTTTCTGCACCTCATCACAAAGCAATAACGACCATGGTATCTTAGCTAAAGAATGCTCATAATTGACCATGGTATCGTAGGTCATGATTAGACATTTATGCTTAAGAAGTAATTTAGAATCTAAAAGGGGATAGCCTAATTTCGCTTCTGGAATAACTTTCGCATTGACATCACAGAAATAATCACGTACACGAGAACCATGCAGGATAGTAAAAGCAAATTCTTCGCTATCTATAAAAAAATCTTTAGCTTGTTTTTCAAAATTATCTAAAAGTATTGGTGGAACTACTATTAATATTGGCTTGAACTCTATCTCAGGAAAGCGTCTCTGCCACAGAGATCTCATTAAGATTTTCATAAAGCACATAGTCTGAAAAGTTTTACCTAAACCCATATCATCAGCTAAAAGTACCCCAGGATAAGCAGCCATAAAACAATTTACTAGCCACTGTATACACTCTTTTTGATAAGGAAAAATATCTATATCCTCTTTAATATCTACTAGACTCCAATCCAAATCACTATTTAGATTTTCACATTTAAGCGTCTCATCATATTCTCTGTTTTCAGCATTAGTTTGAATAATTATGGCTTTATCATTTTCTTCTTTAGAAACCTGCTCGAATTTAGACTCTGGTTTTAAATTATTTCTAAAAATCTTCTTAACTCTATCTAGACAGCTATTAAAATAGTGAAAAGACTCTGCTCGAGTGATATCCAATTCGATTTCTTTATTAGTTTTACTATCTTTCAGATTTAAGCTCTGCTGATTCTCTCGCTGTGCTAAATCCAATTTTTCTTTAATGTAAGGAATTTCATTTTCACTTAAATTAATATATTGATCCTCGTCTTGATTAGACTTACCTAAATGAATTTTCACAAAGCCATCAGACTCTAAACTCACATCATCACTACGATCTGGCTCCTCTAACTTATCTATGCCATCAAAGATTGATTTCTGCTGAACTTTACCGAATTGTCCTGGAATCACAATTGGCTTACCGATACCAATTACTCTAAGACCATATTCACTAATATCTAAATTGAAAATATTGTAAAACTCTGGTAACTCTTTAATAATCGAGCTTTCAGAATGATATTTTAAGTTATTAATAATCTGATTACTTGGTTTATGATGATAATCTGTTTTTAATTTTAAAATAGCCTTTTTAGTACTGGGGTTGAGTCCTAAATCTACAGTAGAACCATCTGCCGTCTTTACTTTTATAGTATTAGAATTATTATCCCAGTTCTTCAAGCCACGCTGTATAGCTTTTAATCCTTCCTCTCTCTCCTGATAAGCTAAGTATTCTTCCAAATCATCATTTAGAGGTATTAATGAGGCTAAATCCTCATGGGCAGATGCATCTAAAGATTTGGTAGCATATAAATCAAATTTACTAAAATATAGTACTTTAAGATCCGTGAGACGCAAATCATCTAGAATAAGCTGATTTTCATTATCCTTTTCAGTTACCCAATTTTGTAATTTCTGTAGGCTCGCTATTAATACCGGATTATTAGAAGTCCAAAATTCTCTTTGATTAAAATAACTATAGAAAAGTTGATAAATCCAATACGGTAATACCGTTAAAGACTGCTTTTTAGCTTTGGGATTAAAATCTAAGATTAAGCCATTTTCTTTAATTTTATCTGTGATGTTTTCATAATTATTTTCATTCCGCATTGAAACACGCAGAATAGCTTCATTACCATTAATTTCAACTGTAACTTTAAACTGCTTATTAAAAATCAATGTAGGAAAATAATCTAAAAGCTTTCTATCTTCATCTAAAGCCATATTTAGATTTAAGCTCCCTTCACCTTCATTGTCACTAGCAGGAGAATAGTCAGATAAATTAATTCCTAAACATTCGCATAGATCTGTATTTAGAGAGCTTTCATGTAAATTAATTAGAAAATTATATTTTAGATTTTCGTAGTTTATGAGATAATCACCGTGATCATCAATATCAAAAAAGTTTTTGTTACTTAAAATCAGATAGACACCACGATCATCATGAAATGCCTTTTCTAAATTGAGCTTTAATTCACTAAATTTAGGTATTAATCTAATACGGTTTTTTATAGGATTTTTAGTAATTAATTTCCGAGAAGATTTTTTCCTGAATAAATCTAAGAAGGAATTCAATGAATTAGGCATGATCAATTTCCTCTTTAGTTTTAGGAGTTATACCATAAAGCTCT
>DAISHM010000052.1:0-334 GCA_036822535.1 Candidatus Caenarcanales bacterium | reverse complement strand
AAGACTCAACCGATTCAATCCAGAACTGATTATTACGACGGAAACGCCAATGGGGAGATTTTCTAAATGATGCTTGATCTTTCTTCGCATCATAAACGATATCGGTAAAAACGAAATAATCACGAAGTCGAATGGGGGTACTTAAGTTTTTAATAAAATAAATATCAAAAAAATTTAAAAGAGTTTTTTCATTCTGGGAAAGAGAAGCTTTGCTTTTTATAGAATCAATATTGTAAACATAAGCAGCCGTACCTTTTTCCACTGTCTCAAAGATCAATATACGATCTATTTTAATAACTAAAGATGTCAGTGTAGAGTGATTTAGAATTGGTTT
>DAISHM010000051.1:0-7432 GCA_036822535.1 Candidatus Caenarcanales bacterium | reverse complement strand
CCTAGATGCAGCAATAGTTCCAGCGATTACAGCTGGGAACAGACAGCTTGACTTAACTGTAAATAACGGGAATGGTAGCACAGTAAATTTTTTAGTTAATCTACCTGAAAATTCCACGCCAAGAGAACTAGTAAAAAGCATTAAAGAACATTTTAGAGCTGCTGGTGGAAAGGGTTCTGTCGCAGCCATAGATCAAGCTAATAGGCTAATATTAGAAACCAGACTGGTAGAGGATTCTAAAATTAATTCGACTAATAGTATCACTATTAATCCGACTACTGCCTCTATACTAACTACACTCGGTCTTCCAGCAGCACCAGTTACAGTAAATGGTGCTAATTCATTAGAGATGGCTTTAGTTGACACTGGCGGACTTAATTACACACTAGGGGTGGAGTTTGGTAATGATAAAGTCACGGATGGCGTTCAAGCAACTAGAATCATTGTCAAAGAATCTGGAAGTAAAGCTGCGGTAATATCAATAAATAGTGGTATTATCGGTGCACAGCTAAAAGCGATTAACCAAGATATCCCGAAGGCGAAAGAAGAACTATCCATATTAGCGATGGGAATTAAAGATTTGGTAAATGGTCTTTTTAAAGCAGGTACTACTAATGATAATCTTGCAGGCGTAGATCTATTTACAGGTACTAGTGCAGCTAATTTTAAAGTTTCTCCTACTGTATTAAATAATTCATCTAGATTGGCTTTAGGAGAAATTAAGAACTCTGGCGGTATTTCTGTAGGTGAAAATACCATTATAAGCAAAATAGCAAGCCTGTTTAATGATGATGGAGCTTTTATTAGTACTATTAATTCCGCTCAAAAGTTTTATTTAAAAGCTAATAATGCTAGCCCTCAAATCTCTAAACTAGCAGTAATACCTGGTAGAGAATTTAATATAGATGTATCTGGTCTTATTCTAGATGGTAGTAATACCTTTAATGCTGGTGATAACGGTCTGGGAGGAGATAGCCTAGTACAGATACAGTTTCTTGACGCAAATTTAAATCCTATAGGTGCAGCTGGCAATCTAAGTGGTCTCACTGCACCGAACACTAATGTAACATGGAGTGGCACTGCCCCTGCTGGAGCGAGTTTCATTAGTGTTAATATAAACGGCAGTAGTTTCTCCGATAATAATTTACTAAATAATTATGGTCATTTTGAAGTAGAAATTAGAAATAGTAATGATAGAGATAATCTTTCTTATACTTTAAACTCAGCTCTACTAACTAGTTTAGATAGAATAGCGATACAAGAAGCTGATGCCCTGCGACTAAAAAATATTTATGCTGATATCGCTACTGCCCTCAATAATCAAATCCAAAGCGTTACTGGCGTAAGCATGGAGGAAGAGGCAGCGAATATGTTAATGTATCAGAAAGCATTTGGCGCTAATGCTAGAGCTTTTTCAGCGATTAATCAATCAATAGAAGATATATTCACCTTTATAAGCTAGTTAATAAAGACTAGACTAGATAAGAATTTAAGCTAAAAAATCTAACAAGAAAACTATAAATTTTGGACTTAATAGTATATATGACTGGAATCGGACGAGTCGGATTTATGCAACGTCTAAACGGCATTAAAGAGCAGGTGCTAAGCAGCCAAAGCTCTTATGTAGAAGACAGTCTTAGATTAAACTCTGGAAATAGAATTTTAAGAATCTCTGAAGACCCTGCTGCGGTAAAGAAAATTAATGAATATTCTGGAAATATTTTAGAAGCTAAAGAAAAATCTAGCGTTAAAAGTACAGTCGAGTCTTTATTAGAAATTAGTGAAACTGCAATCTCTGATATCAAAAAACTCTTAGATGATATTAGAACTGATACTATAGCTGCTAGTAACGCTACAGCAAATGATGCAGACAGGGAAGCTTATGCAGATGTCTTACAAGCTACTACTGAAAATATATTCAGGCTAGCCAACTCTAAGGTAAATGGCCAATTCATATTTTCAGGCAAACAATCTAATCGTAAAACTATAGAATTTGATCCTAATAATATTTTCTTCAATAATCAATACCTAGAAGGCTTTACTGATCAGGGAGCTAGAGAAATATATGGTACTACCTCTAGCATTACTTTAGATTCTTTATTTAACAGCCAATCCGCCCCAGCTATTATATCTAGTAATAGCACTGCTAACGCCACTATTACGACTAATAGTGATATTCGATTAGTTATCGAAGATGGTAGTGGTCAAGTATATGATACTGGTGATATTAATTTACCAGCAGGTACGGCTATGTTCCCACCAGCTTTACCTAATGTTATAGATATTATTAATGCCGCAGCTAATGCAGTCGGTGTAGTTGGTAACGTAGTACAAGAAAACCCTACTGGTTTTTTAGAATTTAACACTTCTTTGATTACTGGTAGTAAAAACAATCGTAGTGCTGCTATTAGCTTAGGGAATGGTACTAATCCAGGTTCTGCCCTTAATGATTTTAAAATTACTACTCATAAAGCTAATGGTGAAAGCCAAAGCCTACAAAACACTTTATCTGATTTATATAAAGCTTATATCGCAAATGACGTAACTGCAATTAGAATAGCCATGGTAGATATAGACGCTAATATCACTAGAGCCATTGATAAACAGACTCTTACAGGTGAACTGAAAAATAAATTTGAAGAATCTCGCATTCGAGATGAGGATCAAATCGATGCTCTTAAAATTAGGAAATCTTCTCTAGAAGATATTCCGATAGCAGGAGCAATAGTAGATGCTAACAAATCTAAACTTGTCCTAGACAGTGTTTTACGTAACGCATCATCTCTCTCTAACGCAAATATATTTAACTTCTTGAGTTTCTAAGCATATGGTAAATAGATTAAGTACAAATCAGATATACAATGCCTTTCATCAAAACATTTTTGAGAACCAGGGTTTTCTTATTGAGGCTTCAAATAAAATCAATTCAGGTATTAACTATAAAAGTAACTATGACGATCCTCGTGCAAGCTCACTTGCACTGGACTTTGAAGGTCAAATACTAAATAACGATAAGATAATTAAAAATCGTATAACTGTACAGACTGAGTTAGAACTAGCTGAAAACGCTTTAGCTCAGATGAAAGACAATATGGATAAAGTGAAAGAAGTATTATTAACTGCTTCAAATGCTGCGACCGACCCGGCTTCACTAGATATTCTTAAAACTGAAATTCGCAGTATAGGTCAGGCTCTCATGCAGCTAGGGAATACACGTTCGGGAGAGAATTATGTTTTCTCTGGCAGGCAGAGTAATTTGGTACCCTTTGAGCTATTAGACCCTAGCCAAAGCTTCTCTCAGACTATTTATAAAGAAGGATTGGATAATAGTAAACAGAAAGAAGTGGAAAATATTCAAACTACTTTTGATATTAAGAATGTCATGCTGGGCACTGGTTCCCCGGCTACTATACAAGGTATTAGAGTAAATCCAGTCATTTCAGCACCTGGTGGTAGTCTAGATTTAATAATTAATAATGGTGCTGGCGTGCAGCATTCTTTTAGCGTGACTTTAAATACTGGTGATAACTTACCTACCGTAATTGCAAATATTAATGCTGCCTACAATGCTGTAGGTGGTTTAGGTAACATAGTCGAGGAAAATCCTACTTGGCAGTTAAAATTCAATACAGCTTTAATTACTGGTAACAGCTTTAATAACGAAGCTAAGATAGATATTCTAAATACTTCTACGACTAGTGTGCTAAACGATTTAGGAGTAAGCATTAACTCTAATTCTGGAGAAGATATAGGCTCTCTACAAATTTTAGATCAGATAGAGCTTGCTCTCACACAGCGTGACAAGAATGCTTTAAGATCACTAATAAAGAAAATTGATGATAATACTACTAAACTTTTAGACTTAAGATCTAAAGTAGGTTTGACTTTAAATAAATTACAGAATCTAAATTCTATTAACCAAAACTTTGACATTCTTTTACAAAGCGGTTTATCACGTGTTAAGGATATAGATTTCCTAGAAACCACTTCTGAACTCAATAACGCCCAAGCAAGGCTAAACAGTTCAGTAGAGACTGCTTCTAATTTTTTCAGATCTAATTTAAGTAATTTCCTCGGAGGGTAAGTAATAAGTGAGTTTTCAAGGTCTATTTATAAGTGTCATGGGTATGCAAGCCGCTCAAACTGGCTTAAATATCACTAATCAAAACATTGCAAATACTAATACTCCTAATTATTCTCGGAAATTAGTTAACCAAAATGATGCAAACACTATATTTGTCGCTCAGAAAGATATCCCTAGTGGTGTTTTCGTAGAAGATATAAGTAGAGCTAAGAATTTTTTCTTGGATTTACAATATCGCAAACACGTTTCTAGCTTAGGTTACAATGATGAATTAAGCAAACTAAGTTCTAATATTAATGATCTTTTAGGTAAACCTGGAAATATCACTTTAAATGAAAAATTACAGGATTTCTTTACAGCAGCGAATGACCTTGCTGCTAACCCAGAATTAGAGACACTTAGAACTACTTTTATTAACTCAGCTCAAGCTCTAACTGAAAGTTTCAATCAATTAGACTCTAGTATCTCTAAAATAAAAGATGATGTAGATGCTATGCCAAATGGAGGGCTAAATTCAAAAGTCAAAGAATTAAATGATACTTTAAGTGGTATTAGCTCTGTACAAAAGCAAATTAATCTATTAAGAGCAGTGGGTAGAGATGCGACTAGCTTACAGGATCAAAGAGATGCTCTTTTAGATAAATTAAGTGAGCTAATTGATTTCGATGTAAAACTCGGTCAGGATGGAGAATTTTATCAAATCAGAACCAAACTATATCCTAGTGAACCAAATTTTACAGGTAACGCTGTTTTTCTAAATCCAGATACAGTTTTAAATAACCCTGCTTCAGTACCACCTAGTATCACAGAAGGTACTAACAATGTCCTAAACCTAACAGTCAATAATGGTAACGGTTCTAATGTTACTTTTACAGTAAACCTCGAAGCTAATTCCACCCCTAGAGAAGTAATAGAGCGTATTAATCAAAGCTACCGCAATAATGGTGGTGAAGGTAGTATAGCTTCGCTTAATGAAAATGATCAAATCAGCTTAGACATTAGGCTAGTAAACGATTATCAAATCAACAGTACTAGTGCTATTACAATTAACGCTGGTAGTACAGCAATTAATGTCTTAGGTCTATCAGCAGCAGCCATTCCTCTAGCAGCTCCGATTAGTTCTATTGGCTCTAGCCCCCTAGATGTGATTCTTGTAGATAGCAGTGGACAAAGTTATCAAGTCGAGTTAGAAACTGGTAATGATAAGAGTTCTGCCCACCCTGCTAAATTAATGCTAAATCAAAATGGTCTGCAAGTAGGAACCATAATCCCTGCTGGGGGAAGGATTACAGGTCTTATTGATGCTACTAATTCTAGAGTGCCTGGCATGAGAAAAGAGCTTTCTGACTTCGCTATGGGAATTAAAGATTTAGTAAACGGCATATTAGAGATGGGAGATACTGTCACTGGCAATCCCGGAGTAGCTTTATTTACAGGTAATTCCGCTAAAGATTTCACCATCGCCGCAAACGTACTAGCGGACAATAGTTTAATTGCTATCGGTCAAAACGGCATAGGTGGTATAGGTGTAGGTGATAATTCAATCATAGAAGAGCTTTCACAATTCTTTTTCGAGGATAAAGCTTTAATCAGTGACAGTAAACAAGCCGAACGTATTTTTTTAAAAGCTGGAGATCCTCTAATCGCAGCAGCGACTAATGGAACTCCATCTAGATCTAGTTTAGCTATAGTCGCAGGTGATCCATTAAATGTGACTCTTAAAGGATTAATTAACGATAACGGCACTATGATGAATGCTGGCTCTAATGGCTTAGGTGGTAATAGTTTAGTGCAGATTCAGTTTTTAGCGGCAGATGGTGTAACTGTATTATCGACAGTAAACCCCAATACCGGTAATCCACCACCAGACGATACTATCAGTTGGTCTGGAAATGCCCCTGCGGGAGCTGCTTTCGTACAGTTTAGGATGAATGGTACTAGCTTTAATGATAACGATTTAGCTGACAATTATGGCCACTTCAGTATAGATGTATATCAGAACAATAATGGTATTTCTAATAACTTTAACTCTAAAATGGCTAAAACAGTAGGAAGCCTCGGTCAGCAAGCAAGCATAGACGAAGAGAATAAAAAAACTGCTGCATATTTAGAGTCTGCGATAGAAAATCAGCGTCAGAGTACTAGTGGCGTGTCTCTAGAAGAAGAGGCTGCAAATTTACTAGTCTATCAAAATGCCTTTGCCGCAAACGCTAGAGCTTTTAGCACCATGAACTCTCTTTTAGATGAAATTATGAGATTACTATAAAAATATGGACAATTTATGGGTATTTTTCAGCTACTTAACCATTATTTAAACAAAAGCTCTTAAAAAATTAGTATGTCGGGAAACCCACTAGGAGCTGGTAATAATTTTACTAGTCAATTCCAACAGAACGCCAATAATAACGTGGCAGATAGATCTCTGCTGCAAAGAAATTTAAAACAAGAAAAACAAATAGTAGAAAAACAGAATATTGAAGAAAGGACAGAAGCCGCTCAGGCAGACTCTTTCTCAGACAAAAAACTTGATGAAAATTTCTTTAAACAAAAAATAGCAGGTAATTTAGACCTGCGTAAGCAGATAATAGATCAGCAGAAAAATAAAGCACAAGCTGCGACTGTAAACCCAGATGCAAACCCACAAGAGCAGCAGCGCATAGCTAGTTTTATCCCACGAGTTAGGCAATTAACTCAAAAACAGAATACCGAAGAACTACCTAAAAGAGAAGAAGAGCACGAAGATCCACATAGCTCACTGACAGAGAAATTAGGTACAGATCAAAATCTAGCAAAGAATCTAAGTCAATCAGATATAGGTTTAGAGAAATACAGAGCATTTCATAAACCTAATCAGGGAGACGCAAATAAGACTAGTAGGGTAAAAGCATTAATCGCCCAAAAGAAAGAAGAAAGCCAGCAAAAGACTTTATCTAATTTATATGCACAGGGCAAAAAATTACCAATTCAAGGTCTAGGATTAGGTCGTAGCGTAACTCAAGTTAGATATACTAAAGGATATATAGCATCTTTACAGACGCAGGCTAAAGGTGAAGAGGCTTTCAGAGTAGCTAAAGGTTTAATTGGCCAGACTAATAATAAATCTAATACCGAAAAAGATTTATTACTCGCAGAAGCTAATTTCAGTCCTTTTAAAGCTGGGGCTATCGCTTCTTTACGCCAAAAATATTTAAATAGCATCAAAATGACTAAGAAGGATAAAGTAAAACCTCCAGCTAAAAAAGATAAAGAGAAAGGAATGAGTATTAGTGAAGGATTTTATCAGTTTCTTGTTGAATTATTAAATATAGAGACCCATTGGTAGTTATAACCAGTGTCTTAAAATCTTAT
>DAISHM010000050.1:0-7459 GCA_036822535.1 Candidatus Caenarcanales bacterium | reverse complement strand
GATAGACAGGACTAGGCATTTTGTCTTTGAAGCAGGCCATCCTTCTCCTCTTTCTGCTCACCGAGGCTTTATTGGCTGTGATCATTTTTTGAAAACTAATCACTATCTTATTGAACATCAGTTAGAGCCGATAAATTGGAAACTAGATACTGCTTTATGATTGATTTTCAACTTTTATTAATTTTAGCTGCGGTGCTGCTGGTATTGCTTTTTGCACGTTATTTACAGATGTTTTTTCAAGAACTGTCTAAAACTAAGACTATAGTTCTCAAAGAAAAAAATATTAATAAAGCTGATGACGCTGTAAATTTAGCTGAGGAAGATGAAGAAAAGCAATTAGAGAGAGACTTAGCTAATAGTTCAGTTTTAGCCCTTTTACATATTTTAAAGAATATAGTAGCTCTAGAAGTACAGCATAAAAAGCTTTTAGAGACAGGTACTTTTGATAAAAAGCTGCATAGCTCTAATTTAATTAGTCGTATTAAGATTGACTACGACTTAATTACAGATGATTTATCCCGAATCCCGAGTTCTTTAGAAGGAGCTAAAGATTTACTTAAAAGCTTTCAAATCATGCTAGAACATTTAAAATACATAGATTCTACTTTTCAGCAATCTGGTCTAGTCAGAGACTATGTTATCAATAAATCTGAATTAATGGAAATGCGCTTCTATGAGCTTAAATCTTTAGCTAATCTACTTTTTTTAAAGGCTTTAAAACTCAATCCTAGTCTAGTAGATGATGAAGAGCTGAAGTTATTTATGACAAAACACCCTGCTTATTTTAAAATCAAACAGTGAGTAACCCAAACGATCGCTGGCTGGCTTATAGGTTTTGATTCATTCTTAATTTATATTCTATGCGAGAGGAAAGTCCGGGCACCGCAGAATCTAGATAGCTGGTTAATAGCCAGTGCGTGTGAGCGTGAGGATAGTGCCACAGAAAGATACCGCCATTTTTTAGAATTTAAATTTATTTAACTTCTAAGATTTAAATGGTAAGGGTGCAAAGGTGCGGTAAGAGCGTACCAGCTTGGTTTGTGAAGACTAAGGCTCGGTAAACCCCGTCGAAGGTGCAAGGTAAGAACTGTTAGGAAAAGGGTCATGGATTCTAATCCTTTTCTAGTTTGATCCCGCTAAAGTATGTAAGTAATTACACACTTAGATAGATGATCGTTTTAAACACAAAACCCGGCTTATGGGTTACTCTTTTTTTTCCTTAAAAGTCAGTACTTCTCAGTTTCGTAGCTTAACTCTTTCTTAATTTAATCCGTCAAAGATACGAAAAGGAGATAAATAATTATGGACCAAGTGAATGGTAGTTTTCCAAAAGATGATCCATTAGGATTAGCTAAATTGGGCTTCAATACTAAAGAAGAGGGTGATGCTTATTTGGAGTCTTTAGATCTTGAGACTGTAGATGGGTTAAAAGATCGGGCTACTAGTTTGAGAGAAAACTTAGCTAACCACGATTCTATTTCAGAGAAAGATCCTGTTATCGAATTTTCTTTGCTTGCTGATAGGCAAGAGAAAGAGCTAAATGAAAGCACCACAGAAGATGGTGAAAGTTCTGAAACTGTGTCTAATAACAGTTATAGAGAGAAATTAATTAATGGTGAAGAAGAGGAACTTGATGGTGATGAGCTAGAATCTTCTGCTGAAAAGCCTCCTAAAGATGATCCTTTAGGCTTAGCTAAGCTTGGTTATACTAAAGAGCAGGTAGATGGCTGGCTTGCAGATGGTTATTCTGTCGCTGATATTAGAAGTGGCTTAGCTGCTAGTGGTAATAAGAATGTCACTGAGAATCAGGAAATTATAGTTTCCTAGCTACTTAGCTAAAATATCTATTCCATTTTTCACTTACTAAATTTTTAATTTCCTCGCTCATGGTAATGAGTTTAGGCCACTCTCGTTGAAAGCCTTCTCCAGACCATTTTTTTGTAGCGTCTATACCTACCTTCGAGCCAAATCCACAAATTTGTGAAGCATGATCGAGTATATCTAAAGGTCCACGACTGAAAAGAAAATCTCTTTCGGGGTCTGTATTACCGAAAGCATGCAGTGCTACTTCACTGTAGTTTTGTATGTCCACATCATCATCAAAAACAATAATGTATTTAGTCCAGGCTAATTGACCAGTACCCCATATGGTATTCATGATTTTAAAGGCATGACCAGCGTATTTCTTTTTAATTTTAATTAAAGCACAATTATGAAAAACCCCTTCCCAAGGAAGATTCATGTCCAATATTTCAGGGCAGACTAGCTGAAGTAATGGAAGAAATATTCTTTCTGTAGCTTTCCCTAAGTAGCAGTCTTCTTGAGGGGGTATGCCTACTATAGTAGTAGCGTAGATAGGATCTTTTCTGTGAGTTAAAGCTGTAAGATGAAATTTCGGATATAAATCTGCAAGCGAATAAAAACCAGTATGATCGCCGAAAGGCCCCTCTGTAACCAATTCTTCTTCTAAATCAATGTATCCTTCTAAGACTATCTCTGAACTAGCGGGAACTTCGATATCTATAGTTTTACATTTTACTAACTCTACACCTTGATTGCGAATAAAGCCAGCTAGGAGCATCTCATCGATTCCTGGTGGTAAAGGTGCTGTAGCACAGTATGGAATTACTGGATCATTACCTATAGCTATCGCAATCTCCATGCGTTTTCCATGTTTCAGGGTCTTAGCGTAATTTGAAGCACCATCGTGATGCTTATGCCAGTGCATTCCTGTAGTAATATCGTCAAATTTCTGTAAACGATACATGCCTACATTTCTGCCAGCACCTAGTTTATCTGGATCTTTAGTGAATACAGATGTCAAAGTAATGAAGGCTCCACCATCTTCAGGCCAGCATTTTAAGATAGGAAGCTTATCTAAAAGTAATTTACCGTCTTCTTTTATCAAATGAGATTCTTCTCTGCTAATTACAACTTCTTGGCATTTAGCCTGTGAAACTCTCTTCGGGATTATATTTCTGAGTTCACCTAGCTCTAATAATTTATCAATTTTATCTTTAAAACTAATAGGTAATTCTGGCTTAATTAAAGATCTAATCCTATCACCGATAGCATCGTAGCCTCTTTCATCTTTATCTACTCCTAGAGCCATTTGCATACGCTGATGTGAACCCATGCTGTTAATTAGGACGGGTATACCGTAGCCTTCTACTTTTTCAAAAAGAATGGCTTTATTCTCTGCACCTAGATTTTTAGAGATCCTGTCTGCAATTTCAGTGATCTCAAGCTCAGAAGAAACTTCTGTCTTAATACGAATTAATTCTCCTGCGGCTTCTAAATCTAAGATATATTCTCTAAGGTCTGAATATGGAAAAGGCATCTATAGTTTAATTATAGATGCCTTTTATCGTAAGATGCTTTAATTTCGTTATGAATAGTGGAAAGAAGCCTTATCTCTTCTGAGGCATGGTTTCATAATGAATATTTGGATTGTTGTTACCATGTATGTATCTTTGCTTATTTAGGGAATCTGCTTTATTAGGGTCTTCAAATCTATAGATATAGCACTTGTTTTTTTCATCAGTCCCATCTTCTGTATGTGCACCTCTCGGAACGTCAATAATAGTGCAAGGCTCTTTCTCTGTTGGTTGTATTGGTGGATGATAAACATTTTCTCTTATGATGGTTATTTCTTTAGTTCCATTATTACGTGATGATCTATCACGCCCACCTAAATTAAAGAGTGGGAAGCCACCACCGCTTATTCCTAAGCCGAAATTAGGGGAATTAGGGATTACGGGATTAGGATTAGGTGGGACATTAAAATTAGTATTAGGTGGTGGTGAATTAAAAGTAAATCGAGATGGATTATCATTAGGCGTGAGTGGATTTACTGGTATGTAAGGTGGCGGAGTAAGTGGTAAGCTTGGTGGTGTATTTGTGATTATACTTGGTGGCGTTGTTGAATACTCTGGCTTACAATCCTCGCCTCTTACTAAATTATTATATTTTTCTATCTGCTCTGCTGTAATTATCAGGGTCTTAGGAGCACTAGTGTCATCAATATTTTTAGCAACCCCAGTCTCTGCATTTTTAGCCACTACTGCTGTAATTATTGCTTTAGGATCATCCTTATACTCTTTCTGTAAATTCTGAGCTTCTCCTATACTTAAAGCTGTAACATTTTTACCACCGGCGTCTCTAACTGCTTGCATGAAAGTCTCTTTATCAACGAATGCTAGTTCATTACCTTCTATAGCCTTTGCTTTATTGAGGTCTTTACTGTCTTTACCTACAACTTTAGGTAAATCTATAGGCTCACAGTTCTCAATTTTGTTTGGACTTATGTAAACTGAGGTTTCTCTCAAGCTTTGATCCGTTCCACCTAAAGCTTCACTATCTTTAACCGGTTGACTCAAAACTGCTTGCTGGTTAACTTGTTCTACGATTGACTTAGTTCCAGGAATTTTATCAGCTAGAAATCCTGCTATGTCTGGATTTAAGAGGGCTCCCGTTCCTGCCGTTCCAGTAGCGAGAATCAAAGCGGCACCTGTTTTTACGGGATGTTCAAGCATTGCAGACATTAGTTCTCTGCCTGTTTGACCTGGATGATTCAATTTCTCTAGTCCAGTTCTTGCTGCATTTTTAACGGGCTCTGGTGTTATGTTTGACACCTTCTGCAATACTTTTTGCGATAAACCTCTTATCTCAACCATGATTCAAAATAATAAGCCGTAATACAGGTACTTGTCAATACTTATTATTAAACAAATCTTAAGATAATAAGTGTTGAGCTCGGGCCATTTTAACTAAAATATTAGGATTCTTGCTAAAATCATACATATGGCAGATTATTCTTTTGATCTTTCTAATTCTCCAGATAGTTATGGTGCTTCTTATGCAGAGCGTGAGAGATCTTTTGTCGCTCGTGTATTTAACTGGATGTTTTTAGGTTTGCTCAGTAGTGCTTTTTGTGCTTATTTTATTTCTGCTAATCCGAGTTTCGTTAAAGCTATTTACTCTAATAGCTTAACTTTGATTATTTTAAGCTTAGGAACTTTAGCTCTGGTCTGGAATTTATCAGCTAATATCCAGAAAATGTCTCCTAGTGCAGCTGCTGTTAATTTCTTTATCTATGCTGCCTTAAATGGAGTTTTACTTAGCTCTGTATTACTAATCTATACCGCAGCATCGATTTTTTCTACTTTTTGCGTAGCTGCTGCGACCTTCTCATTGACTGCTCTTTATGGTGCTACTACTAAAAAAGATTTATCTAAATTAGGTTCTTATTTGATGATGGGCTTAATCGGTCTAATTATCGCTTCCTTAGCGAATATGTTTTTTCATAACTCTGCTCTAGCTGCATTGATGAACTATGTAGGAGTATTTTTATTTATAGGTCTGACGGCTTATGATATGCAAAAAATAAAAGAGATTGGTAGATCTCATGATTTTAATCCTAACTTCGCTATTCTCTCTGCGCTTACCCTGTATTTAGATTTTATTTATCTTTTTATTTACTTACTGCGAATTCTTGGTGATAAAAGAGATAGGTAATAGTTGTTAAGTCTAGACTTTGGCTTCTCTAGAGCTAATTCCTGATAATTCCTTGATTTTTTGTATATAATGATAAGGGTATAAAAGTTCCTCAGTGAGGCCCTGCGTCTCACTTTTTTGTTAGTTAAGGGTTCATTTGATCTATGTATAATATCGGAAAAAATTTAGTTGAAGCAGCGGAGCAGTTAGAAGCTGAAAAAAACATACCGAAGCAGACCTTTATAAAAGCTATTTGTGATGCTATCGCTGGTGCTTATAAGAAAAAAATGGGACTTACTAGTACTGATAATATACAAGTACAATACGACGAAGAAGCAGGTGAAATTGGTATATTCGCTCCGAAGACTGTAGTTGCTGAATTAAAAGACCCTTCTCGTGAAATATCTTTAACAGAGGCTCAGGAGTATATCCCAGATGTAGTTGAGGGTGAAGTTCTAGAA
The DNA here is from genome assembly GCA_036822535.1 of Candidatus Caenarcanales bacterium. Taxonomy (GTDB): domain Bacteria; phylum Cyanobacteriota; class Vampirovibrionia; order LMEP-6097; family LMEP-6097; genus LMEP-6097. The sequence goes on along the minus strand of DAISHM010000050.1, from coordinate 1,502 downwards.
TTAGATGTAACTCCAGAGGATTTCGCTGAATTCGGTAGAATCGCTGCTACTACAGCTAAACAGATTATGACTCAGCGAATTAGAGAAGCTGAGAAATCTAATCTCAGAGATGAATTTAAACAGCGCCAAGGCACTACTATGGCTGGGATTATTAAGCGTATAGAGTATACTATCGCAGGACAGCCTAATGTGGTAGTGGATTTAGGTAGCTTCGATGCTCAGATCCCTCTTAAGTATCAGCTCAATAAAGAGACTTATAAAGTCGGCTCTAGAATTAGAGTTCTGATTCTAGAATATAGGGAAGATAGGAAAGTCCCTGTAATAGTGGCTTCACATACTCATGAAAATTTAGTGAAAGAATTATTTGAGATAGAAGTGCCAGAAATAGAAGATAAGACTGTAGAAATTAAAGCTATAGCTAGAGAAGCTGGTCAGAGAACTAAAATTGCGGTAGCTTCTGTGAATGACGATGTAGATCCAGTCGGTGCTTGTATAGGTTCTAGAGGATCTAGAATTCAGAATATACTCTCTGAGCTTAAGAGCGAGAAAATCGATATAGTTAGATATTCTGAAGACCCTGTTAACTTTATATCCAGTGCATTAAGCCCAGCTCAAGTACTTACTGTAGCTTTGTTTGATGATGGTAAAGAAAAGCGTGCTGAAGTAACAGTCGCTGCTGATCAGTTAAGTTTAGCTATAGGTCGTGGTGGTCAAAACGTAAGAATGGCTGCTAGGCTTACTGGCTGGAAGATAGATATTAAGGCTCAGTCTAATACTGATGTTCATAATGATAATTTAGATGAGGAGGTGGAGCGAGTTTAATTGCAAGCAAAGGAAACCTTAAGGCTCTGTGTAGCTTGTCGTCAGCGTTTTGATAGAAAGCAGATGTATAAGTTCACTAAAATAAAGAACTCTGAACAGTTAATTTTTATGCCTAATCGTTTTCAGTTTGGAAGGTCTACTTATTTGTGCAAATCTCTTGAATGTATAAATAAAATTAAAAGTATCAAGAGATATAAGCAAATTTATGAAATGATATTAAATATCGAAGGAGTCTATGACAGCTAAAGACAAAGTAAGAATTTATGACCTTGCAAGAGACAGCGTTCCCGCTACTATTACTGATGCACGAATTCAGAAAAAAATTCAATCAGAACTAACTAGAAAAATTTTAGAGTGTGCCCCTAAGTACGGCTCTTTCCCTAAGACAGCTTCAAGTAGTATAGAAGCCTCTGTGGTAGATGAAATTCTAAAAGAAATTAATGTGGACGGGGTTATTAAGGAGTTTTCTTCTGATTTTGCGCTTTCTGCTCAAGCGAGATCCGCTAATTCAGCTTCTCGTATGGCTGAACGTCCAGTGAAGGCAGATGAAGATGGCTCACAGAAAAAGAAATTGATTATAGTTCGTAGAATCGCAAATGTAGAAGCTCCAGTGGAAGAGGAAAAGACTCCCGAACCCATGTCGGTTAGTGAATCTCTTGCAGAAATTAATAAACTAAAGA
>DAISHM010000049.1:0-7506 GCA_036822535.1 Candidatus Caenarcanales bacterium | reverse complement strand
CTCCTTCCAAAGAATTAGCTGAGGCTCACTATGCTGTTCATAAAGAAAGACCTATATTCGGTGAATTAAATAGTTCATTCACATCAGGTCCAGAGCTAGGCATGGTTTGGGAAGGTGAAAATGATATAGAAAAAGCCCGTGAATTAATGGGAGCGACTAATCCAGAGCAAGCAGCAGAAGGCACTATCCGTAAGGCTTTTGCTAAGAGCATTGGTGATAATGCTATTCATGGCAGCGATGCACCAGAAACAGCTGAAAATGAAATAAAGCTTCATTTCCCAGAGACTAAATTCGAGCATATAACTGAGCCTAGTCTTAAAGCAGAAGAGGAAGTTAAGGCTATATCAAGCTTACATTCTAAGTAATATAAATATATAGCTGCGGCTTAGCTAAAGTAAAACTAGAATTCAAAGAAAAGAGGAAGTTCTTAGGAATTTCCTCTTTTCTTTAGTGTTAATATTTTCTTATGGATTCTACTTATATACATCGTGAAAATATCGGTGAAGGTGTGATTAACAGACTATTCACAGCAGAAAGAATTTTAAAAGTCACAGATGAAGTACCTGAATTCCAATTAAATACTAGTAAACCTTTTACTAGAGCCTTACACCGAGTCGATCCTAAATTAATAGATCTTTGTTTTAGAGATAGAGGAGCAGCTAAATTACTTTTAGAGAAAGAAATAACGGGTGATCCTAGAACCCCGTCTGCGATTCAGGGTTCTATAAAACTAGAAGATGCTCCTAGACATGACTCCCCTTTACGCTTTCAGCTCAAAGCGCTAGCAGAGAGACCATCTATCTATAAGATCCATTTTATTGAAGAGATTCCAAATACTCAGGAAAAATTATCTAGAGAGGAGCTCAAAGCAATTGGTGATTTCATATTTAATGTCATTACACTCAGCACTAAAAAAAATGAATCTGAAAAATCTTGCATAAATCTTGCAGGTAAGTTAGAATAAGTACCCTATGCTTAAAATTAGGCTTCAAAGATTCGGTAAGAAAAAATTCCCTATATACAGAATATGCGTTATGCACAGTACTGTTAAGAGAGACGGTAAGCCCGTGGATAGGCTAGGTTTCTATAACCCACACACTAAAGAGCTAATCGTTAATAAAGAGAAATTAGAGCACTGGGTTAAAGTTGGTGCGCAGATGTCTGATACAGCATCTAAATTACTTAAAAAAGATTTCACACATAATTTAGCTGAAGGGCCTTTTAAATTCGTAGCAGAGACTAGAGCTGTTAAGGAAGAGAAAAAAGCTAAGCTCAAAGAGTTAAACACTAAGATCGGTAAAGCTGAGAAAAAACGTAAAGAGAAAGAAGCAGAGTCTGCTCAGTAATTTCGTTAGTTAGCTGAATTAATTACCCATTAATATTAAGAAAAGCCCTGGAGATTAAGTCTCTTAGGGCTTTTTAATTTCAAGAACTAAGCAGTAGTCTTAACACCACTAACAGACTTATCTCCCACTAAGCTCTTAAGTAGTGTAAATATTTCTTTAGTACTTTCTGGCTTAGCAAAACGTCTCAACTTCTTTTTCATTTCTATGAGGAGTTCCGAGTTTTTAGCTAACTCTAAAATTAAATCAAATATCTCAGCCTGTCTTTTTTGATTATTAGTTTGATCTTGTCTAATCATAAATCCACAGCCGTAATTTACTAATGCTTCTGCATTTTTGGTTTGGTGATCGTTTGCAGCCCAAGGCAATGGAATAAATATGGGAACTGTCTGAGTGACCGCCATTTCGGCACAGGTCATAGCTCCAGCCCTACATATAGCGATATCCACTTCTTTACAGATATCCGCCATCTCGTGAGTGTAGCTAAGCACCTTATAATTAGGATACTTATGTGGATTACCATCTAGATGATAGTCTATATGCTCTTTAAACAATTTAGGTCCAGTAACATGAATAATAGAAATTCTTTTCCCGTATAGAGAAAGTCTTTCATTAAAATCCTCGAAGCTTTTAATTAAAGCACCAACACTATCATTAATAAACTGCGAGCCTTGGCTGCCACCACTAACTAAAACCTTTAAATGATTCTCATCGACTAACTTTTTCTTTTTCTCTCTTTTTAATTTTTCACTGAAAGACTCTTTCTCACCCTCACTTAAAAACATTTTTAAATTAATCGAGTCATCAGCCTCTAAATTTTCGTCACTAGGGTTTAAAGCCTCATAAATCCTGACAAAATCATGGGAAACTGGATTACCTGTGTAGTGGTGTTTATCACTCAGAGCGAGTTTCATCGGGAAACCCAATGTAATTATATCTGCAAATTTTCTAAATAATTTATTGACTAAACCAAAATTACTATCTAAGTTATGAATTAAGAATTTAGTTTTAGTAGATACACAAGCCAAAAATACTGGAGCTGCCACATAACCACCAGTACCCATGACTGCGTCAATTTTATTTTTTTTAATATAATCAACTGATAATTTATAAGCTTTATGAAACTCAGCAAACCAAGTTAATTTTTCTTTTAAAGAACTAGACTTAGAAGGTAGTTTAGGCGCATTAATTGGTAAGAACTGAATATAATTTTTACGAGAGCAAAGCTCTTCCTCAAGCTTAGCTGCATTACCTATATAATATATAGATGATTTTTGCCCATCTGTGTGGCGGTTTTCATATTCAAATAACTCTGCAACCGCTAGGCACGGGTAAATATGACCACCAGTACCGCCTCCAGTAAACGCAACACGCATAATAGCTTCCTAGTTTATTGTAATCTAAACATTTTAGATTTACCTTAATTTTTTTATGAGATAATGAATATATAAGCATGTCAAGTCAAGTTTCGCAGAAGAGAATAAATTGGACCAATACTTTATATCTAACGATAAGTCCTTTAGTGTCAGTTTTAGTAGTTTTTATATGGCTTAAGCAGGGCTGGTTTCACTGGCAAACTTTAGTATCACTAGTAGTTTTTGCTTCATTAATAGAAATTAGTATCACCGCTGGTTATCATAGACTTTTTGCTCACAGAGCTTATAAAGCAAACGCTCTCGTGAGAGCTTTCTTTTTATTCTTCGGAGCTGGAGCTTTACAGAGTTCAGCTTTACTCTGGTCTTTAGATCATAGGGTGCATCATCAGCACGTAGATGATAAAGAAAAAGACCCTTACAGTATTAAGAAAGGCTTTATGTGGGCTCATATATTATGGCTTTTCTATAAGTTTGATAATCAGACAGAAAGTACTAAAGCCCCAGATTTATACCAAGATAAATTAGTTCAATTTCAGCACAAATATTGGATGTATATCGGTAGCTTCTCTGGCTTTATACTACCTACTTTAATTGCACATTTCGCTTGGAATGATGCTTTCGGAGGTTTCTTTATCAGCGGGCTTCTTAGATCCGTGATTAATCATCATGCGACTTTCTTTATAAATTCCATCTCCCATTGTATTGGTAAGCAGACCTACTCAGATACTCATAGTGCAAGAGATAATTGGTTTACTGCTTTATTAACTTTCGGAGAAGGTTATCATAATTTTCATCATGAATTTCCTTCTGATTATCGTAATGGGGTAAGGTTTTATCATTATGATCCTAGCAAGTGGTTAATTTATGGATTATCATTAGTGGGTTTAACCTCTGACTTAAAACGTGTCAGTGATGAACTCATCTCTAGGAAAAGATTAGCGATGTTAAAAAAATACGCTCATTAATTTTTTCTACCGACTTAACTAAAGTGATATTTTAGTATAAGGTCATTATGCTAAGCCCAGAAGAGAAAACAGAATTAACTCACTTTTTAAATCGCCTTCAGGGCAAAGAAGTTAGAGTAGAGCTGAGTTCTAGATTTAATGTGGGTTACAGAATATCATTTGCAGTTAAAGTCGAGGCTTTAGCAGGGAAGACTTACAGTTTTGTTAGTGATAGTGGTAATGCCTCAGTATTCATAGATCCTAATGAAGCAGAGGCTTTCAGTGCAGATAGCAGTTCAGTTAGTTTAGTTTATGGTGATGACTTAATTACAGTCAGATATGGGCGAACTCGCTAGAGTAATCTGCGAGATACATTCTCTTAAACTAATGAATTTCACTTTCAGGTCATCATAGTTTTTTGTATATGTTTCTTGTATATCATTTGCAATTAGAAAATTCTCTCCTTCTGGATGCAAGTCACGAAACGCTCGCAGATTATCTGAGTTAAAATTTTTAGCTTGCCATTTAGTTTCTATTGCGATAGCAGTCTGCGAGCGTTTCTTCTTAATTACAAAATCTATTTCTCGCTTTTTTTTATCCCGCCAGTATAATATATCTGCATTATCCTGAAGCTGAGCTTTCAATTCATTAAAAACAAAATGCTCCCAAAGTATCCATAAATCTTCATTTCTGAGCGATGACCAGCCCTTTAAATAACAAGCAAGTCCTGTATCAAAAGCATATACTTTAGGTGCTGAGACGATTTCAGAGTTTTTATATTTATAGTAAGGACGGAGAACATCTACAACAAAGGTTTCTTCTAAAACGTGTAAAAAATTACTAATAGTAGGACTACTAACTTTACAGTCAGCGGCAAATTTACTAGCTTCAAAAATTCCGCCACTCTGTATAAAGAGTAATTCCATAAATTTCTGAAAAGCAAATTTACTGCGTAGTTCATAAAGTTCTTGAATATCTTTAGACCAATAGGAGTCAATCCATTCCTCAAAGGCATATTCCGGTAGTTCATCACTAAGATAATTCTCGGGCATGCCACCATAGAGAAAACGTTTTTCTAAAACTGCATTAATTTTGAGATTTTTTTTAATATTCTTATTATGAGCAAAGGCATGAAGATCAGCTTCTATTAAGGGTCTTAGCTCTATAACGATTTTTCGTCCACTTAAAGTATCTTTAAATTTTTTACTAGCAGCCAGAGTAGATGAACCTGTAGCTATGACCTTAATATTAGGATAATGATCAGCAGCGATTTTCAGAACTTCAGAAGGATTTTCTAAACGATGAATTTCATCTAAAATGATGATTTGATTTTTCCTTTCTTCCCAAAATGCTTCTACATTACTTTCAATCAGATCACGATTTCTTTTTAATTCACAGTCATAATATAGAAGAGATTTATGATCCTCAGATAATGACTTTACTAAGGTGGTTTTACCTATGCGCCTGACACCGACTAGCCAGATGATAGATCTCAACTTCCAAGCTTCTTGTATTTTTGTGATCCAGAATTCTCTAGGGAACATAGGTTTATCTTTTATCTGGTGGATAAGCTAAATTAAACATTCCACAACCTAGAACTATTTTAAAGTATATTTTAATTTAGTTGTACTATTTTAAAGTATACTTTTGTTTAGTTTTTTACTATTAATGATAAACTGATTTGCCCAATCACAAAGCTTAAATCCAAATCAGCAGCGTAGACCCCAGCCATCAACTGCTCAGGCGAGCTAATCTTACCCTTAATCGCTGTGGCAGCGACTATCGCAGGGCTAGCTAAATGTGTGCGAGCTCCCGCTCCCATACGCCCTGGGAAATTACGATTAGTACTAGAGATACATCTTTCCTGCGGTGCGACTACGCCCATGCTCATACCAAGACAAGGTCCGCAGCTAGCATGAGTCCAAAGCGCCCCAGCGTCTTGAAATATTTCATGTAAGCCTTCACGTTCTGCTTGGCGCTTAACTTCTTGAGAACCAGGAGTAATAATAGTCGGGATAGATACTTTCTGACCTTTTAAAATGCTCGCAGCGATTCTCAAATCAGAGATCCTAGCATTAGTACAGCTACCGATAAATGCCTGGTCTATATCGAGATCCGCTAATCTATCTCCAGCTTTAAGTCCCATATAATCTAAAGCCTTAGGATCTGCATCAGCAGGCACAGAACCATCAAAGCTACTAGACTCTCCTGGATTAATTCCCCATGTTACCATCGGTTTTAAACTAGATACATCTATTTCTATAGACTCGTCATAGATAGCGTTTTCATCTGCCCTATAGTTCATCCATTTAGATTTTAAAGCTTCAAACTGCTTAGAGTCTTTAGGGATCTGTTCTTTATCACGTAAGTACTCGATGGTGACTTCATCGGCAGCGATCATACCACTAGTAGCCCCAGCCTCTATAGCCATATTACAGATAGTCATGCGCTCTTCCATATCTAAATCAGCGATAGCATCACCGGTATACTCTAAAACAAATCCAGTACCACCTTTAAAAGTAATTTTATTAATTACAGCAAGCACTATATCCTTAGCATAGACTCCCTGAGGGCGTTTCCCATTGAGCTTAATCTCCATAACTTTAGGTTTTTTCAATAATAAACACTGAGAGAGCATAGCACCAGCATTAGCTGTAGTACCTATACCTAAAGCGAAGCAAGCGAAAGCCCCATTAGTACAAGTATGACTATCTCCACAGCAAAGCGTCATACCAGGCTGAACATAGCCTCTCTCTGGTGCTACCACGTGACAAATACCATTTTCACCTATGTCAAAATGTCTTATACCATGCTTTTTAGCCCACTTTCTTAACACACTAGCCTGAATAGCTGTCGCAGTATCCTTTGCGGGGGCGACGTGATCATTTATCGCTAAAATCCTTTCTGGATCGTAGATCTTACCACCAAATTCCTCATCTATTTGTATAGCACCCTGTGGAGTAGTAATTTCATGGGCAATTATCCTGTCCATGAATACTAAATAATTATTACCAGGAAGCTCTTCTACTACATGCTCATCCCAAACTTTATCAAATAGAGTTTTAGCCATATCTAAGCAATTCTAGCAAGTTTGAAAGGCTTATGTGCGTCTATTCATTGACTGCAGACGCTCTTATTTAAATATAAAATAGGCAGCTATTATTATTAAAACAAAGCCAATTAAATGATTTAGTGTGACTGCTTCTTTTAAATAAAAAATAGAGAATGCACTAAATACAGTAAGGGTAATGATTTCTTGCATGGCCTTTAACTGAGCGGTGGAGAATATAGAACTTCCTATGCGATTGGCTGGAACCTGAAAACAATACTCAATAAAAGCAATAGACCAGCTAATTAAAATCACGACCAGTAAATTAACGCTCTTATACTTAAGATGCCCGTACCAAGCAAAGGTCATGAAGATGTTTGCAATGAGTAACATAGACAGCGTCAGTAAGGATTTAACAAGCATAATTTATTAAAATAGCAGATAAATTTTCTTAAAGATTTTCTTATAATCTATGTTAAGATTCTTTAATAGTATAGATATATCTAATGTCAGTAAGTCCACAGACTCTTGCTCATAATGCAACTCTAAAGCCTGCTCGCCTAGAAAATGGAAAGCCTGTGGCTAAAAGTGCTGGCATGGTTAAAAACACTGACGAATCGAGTATCAATAACCATCACGAGGCAAGTGAAAATACAGAAACCCGAGCCTCACTAGATCCCTCAAAGCAATCTGAAAGCGATAGGGATCATGGAGCCAATATTGCACAAATAGCAGAGATAATAGCTTCACGTGAGCAGCCTCCAGATAAAGAACCAGAGCGCAAAAGCTAAGCT
>DAISHM010000048.1:0-7561 GCA_036822535.1 Candidatus Caenarcanales bacterium | reverse complement strand
TTCTGAGAGGGCTTTTAAGAGGTCATAGCCTTCGTTTTATAAGGCGTTAATGCCACGCTTTAATAGAACTTTAGATAGTACAGCACTAGAAGAAGAATGGAAATGAGCTATATAATTAGCTTTCGTAAAATTACGGTAAATCTGCATATGTAGAGCTGTCTCTGCAGAAGGCTTGAAAGCCTTATCTTTAGCTAAGCCTAGTGAATTTATAATTAAGAAATCTGATTCTTGTAAATTAGCCTTATCCTTACCAGAAATAGTAATAAGAGTTTCTTTCGCATCTAACCTCGCTGAAAAATTTCCAGAAGTCGCAGGCACTAAACCCTTAACTGCACAGAAACGAGCAATTTCTATAAGGTTTTCACAGATTTGAGTTTTAGTTAAAGTAGTCACTCTTATAAATTATACTTAAGCATAAATGAAAGTTCTTGAATTAATCGATTTTGATTTAAAACTGAGTTTAGAAAATCAAGCAGACTTAGTGATAGGGGTAGATGAGGTAGGGCGTGGAAGCCTTGCTGGGCCAGTGGTTTGTGCTGCTTATAGTTTTAATCCAGCGAGCAGAGTTATAAATTATTCTGAAAATCTAATAAAACTTGATGATAGTAAGAAGATTAAGAATAAAGATAGGATTTTATTAGTGGACACTCTTAAGAATACTGTCCCTAAGAGTTTTTATGCGATTCAAGAAAATTCAGCACAGTATATAGATGAGCACGGTATCGTGAAAGCTATTTTTACAGCCATGGCTAAGGCTGTTTCACAGGTCATTATAGATTTCAGAAGGCAAGTAGATTCTGCTCCTGTAAGAGTTTTAGTTTTAGTAGATGGTCCTAAGCTTATACCAGAATTAGAGCTATATCTTAAAGCAAGTGAAAAAAACGCAGAAATTGGAGTTCCGCAACAGTCTCTTAAGGTAGAGCAAATCGCAATTAAAAAGGGCGATAGCCTCAGCGCTTCTATCGCAGCTGCTAGTAATATAGCTAAAGATTATAGAGATAGACTAATGAAAGAGTTACTAATAAAAGATCCTCGTTTAGAGCATTATGGCTGGGATACTAACGTCGGCTATGGTTCTTTAAAGCACCGCAAAGCTATTTTAGGACATGGTTTCAGTAGCTATCATCGGGTTAGCTTCTGTAAAGCTCTCTCTAATATTGCTGCTGATTAAATTTAAAGCTCGCTTAGCTAAAAATTCATTTTTTAATTTTTTATCTTTAAGTATCTTTTTGTCTATCTCTTCAGGATTAGGATTTACTAAAGCCCAGTTAGAATTAATTGGTTGAAAAGTTTTAGGATCAGCACTGGTAACGTAATTGATTAGAGCTCCGTGCATAGTAAGCTTTGGAAAAACTGGAACTCCAATTTCTGCGTTTTCGTCTGTGGTCACAGGTGTCTTTGACTCTTCAAGAATTTTCTTTATCAAAGCATGTGCTACTGCTATGCCTGTGGCTGCTGACTCTGTATATCCTTCTACACAAGTGATCTGTCCTGCAAAGTATATATTAGGATACTCTTTTAGAGAAAGGTCTTTATTTAAAAGCACTGGTGAATTTAAAAATATATTCTGATGCATTACCCCATAGCGAAGTATTTCTAGATTTTCAAGACTAGGTATCATCGAAAAAATTCTTTTCTGTTCGCCCCATTTAAGATTAGTCTGGAAGCCGACTATATTATAAAGTGAGCCTAAGACATTATCCTGACGTAGCTGCACCACGGCATAGGGTCTTTTATCTGGGTGGCGTGGATCTCTTAGCCCTACTGGTTTTAAAGGACCGAATCTTAAAGTATCTTTCCCTCTTTCTGCGATAGCTTCTACCGGCATGCAGCCTTCAAAATAACGCATATTTTCTTTCTCGAAATCCTTTAATGGAGCTCTTTCTGCATTTACTAAAGCTTCATGGAATTTATAATACTCTTCTGCACTATAGAACGGACAATTTATATAATCATCAGTTTCACCTTTACCATAGCGAGAGGCTTTAAAGGCTATATCCATATTAATACTTTCTTGAGCGATTATCGGACTTGCTGCATCAAAAAAATTCAGAAAATCCTTTCCTGAGGTTAATTTCTGAATTTCTCTAGCTAAATTTGCGCTAGTAAGTGGACCAGAGGCAATAATTAAAAACTGTTCGCTGTTAGTCGAGATTTCTGTAAATTCTTCTCTAATTACCTCTATAGCAGGGTTCTCTAATATTTTTTTTGATATTAATTCAGCAAATAAATCTCTATCTACAGCTAAAGCTTGTCCAGCAGGGACTTTGCTTTTAATCGCAGAATTGATAATTAAGCTATTTAATAATTTCATTTCCTGTATTAATAAGCCTCTAGCTGTAGTGATGAATTCAGAACCGAGACTATTACTACAGACTAATTCTGCAAATTTATCAGTATGATGTGCTGGAGTCTGCACCTGAGGACGCATTTCATAAAGCTTTATTTTAAGATTGATTTGATACTTTTTAGCTAATTCTGCGAGCTGAAAAGCGGCTTCAGTGCCTGCTAAGCCTGCTCCTATTATGGTTACTTTATGCACAGAGCTTATCATATCCCTGATTTCTGATTTTCAGAATAAATCTTTGCGACTAATGACATTAAGAACATATTTACTAAAAGCGAAGTACCACCATAGCTAAGAAAAGGTAGAGGAACGCCAGTAATTGGCATTAAGCTTAGATTCATACCTATGTTTACGAAAATATGGAAAAGGAACATTGAGAAAATACCAATCCCTAAAAGTGAATTAAATTTATTATCAGAATTTCTGGCTCTGATAATAATTTGCACGCAGAGTAGAGCATAAAGAAACACTACACAGCTACTACCGATAAAGCCTAATTCTTCACCAATTAAAGAAAAGATAAAGTCGGTATGCTGTTCCGGGACGAAGCTTCCCTGCGATAAATCACCAGCTTTAAGGCCTGTACCGATAAAACCACCATTACCAATCGCATAGAGACTCTGAATAATGTGATAGCCAGCCCCTAATGGGTCGGTGTAGGGGTCTAAAAATATAGTTAAACGCTTCTGCTGATAATCTTTTAATAAGCCCCAGATAGCAGGTCTATAGAGTATGGCTAAAAACTCTACAAATAAAAGTGCCATGGTGGCTAGTGTCCTAGATGGAGATGACCAAACTTTATAATGAAAGACTATTAAAACCGTGAAGAAAATTAGAAACACTAAGGCTGGTACGGTAATAACTAAGTCTATATAGGTATTGTGATAATCTAAAACTTTATAACCTAGCGAAGAGCAAATCGCACAGATTAGTGGTGAACAAATAGTAAGTAGCTGAATTAAGCTAGCCCCCGCCCAGAAAAGCATACCGAAACTAATAGCTATATAAACTAAAGTAGTCCCCAAATCGGGCTGTATTAAAACCATTAGAGAGGGTAAGGCTATATAAGCAAAAACCCTGATTATGTCAAAATATGAACGAATCTCTTTCTGTGAAAGTATCTTCGCTAAAAAGATTATTAAACAGATTTTAGCAAGCTCACTTGGCTGCACGCTCACGGGGCCTATCATTAACCAGCGCTGTGAACCGAGCTGTGTAGTACCAAAGAATTTAAGAATAATCAGTAATAAAATATTTAACCAATATATAAGATTAGAGCTGCGCTTATAAAACTCTAGTGAGCAGAAATTATAAGTAAAATAAACAAGAATTAAACTGATAGGAATATAAATTAGTTGTTTAAAGAAAAATTTCCCCGCAGCTGAACTAGAAAGAGCAGTTAAGCCAAATACTAGGATTAAGCATACGTTTATAATTAATAGTCTATCTAGTAATCTCAAGGTCTAATGATTACAATCTAGCATTAGTTATGCCGCAAAGTAACTCTGAAAATTATAAAATGAACCTCAAATTTTGGGATACTGCTTGGGCAAGGGTTACTAAGCCTATATATACGCCCCCAGATTTAAACTACGTAAAAGAAATAGTGCCAGAATTAAAAGGATACTCTGTGCATAAAGTATTAGATTTGGCTTGTGGCTCAGGATGGTTATCATTTATGCTCGCTGAAAATGGTTTTTCGGTCACTGGTGTAGATGTATCTCCTAGCGCAATTAAGCTGGCTAAAAGGGTTCATGCGGAAATATTTGATAATAGTTTAGATGTGAATTTTATTTGCCATGATATTTTAGACATGCAGCTTGATACAGCTGATTATGACTGCGTTTTAATTAATGCTTGTTTAGAGCATTTTAATTTAAACCGAGTTGAGTTATTAATCGATAATCTCAAAAAACACTTAAAACCAGATGGTCTAATTTATGGGGTCTTTGATTTAGTCGCAGTGAGTGATAAAGGTGAATTTGTGAATTTTGATGATGGTACTCGCCAATACCTAGACCCTATGCGAGAAGGAATGTATTTAAGAAATTATACTGATGAGGAGATATCTAGGCTTTTCTCAGCAAGTGGTTTTCAGCAGATTAGTTATAAGGCTGTAGATAATGGTAGTCGGGTGGTGGTTTTTAGGGGTGTTTAGGTTTTTAATTTTTTAGATTAAAGATGCTTTAGAGTATAGGCTGAAGAATAAGCCTAAGAAAGCAATTTCTTAGCGTATTTAATCGTAAGTTCACAAGCTTTTATAAGCTCGGGACTATATTTAATGACCTCATTGTAAATTGTCAATAGCTCATCTGGTAAATAGTCATGACTAATATCATTGCGCAAGTCACGTATAGCAACTAGAGTTTCACTAGATTTTATTAAACGACGTTTTTCAGCACGGTTGATTCTGTCTAAAATAGACCCATCACTAACTAGTTCTATAATATCGATTAATCTAAGTATTTTTTGCACAAAAATATCACTTAGGCGAGCAAAGCGAGCCGTCAATGTTTCTATGTCTTTAAGTGTCTCCCAATTTATATCACTAATCCTCTGGTAGTCTTTTAAAGGAAGACCTCTAACTTCATCAAAGGTTCTTGTGAAAATAGCAGTGGCAGATTCTAGCTGTTCTAGACTTTCTTTTAAATTTGCTTTTAGTAAATCTCTTCTAGTCATTTGATGTAAGTGGCACCGCATCTAATTCAATTAAGTTAATAAAGCTTGAATTGGTTTCAGGACTTTTATAAAGTATATCGATTTTCTGCTCTCCTAGTTTGCTAAAAATTCTAGTCCTAATCTGTGATTTAATAGATCGTTCAGGCTCCTTAGCTACCTTGATTAGTAGGTCTATATCCCCACCTTTTTTAGATTCATCTACTCGTGAGCCATAAAGAAAGATCTCAGCTTCTGGTAAAAATTCGTAGATTGAACGTTTTATAGCGGATATATATTCCTTACTAAGGCGCACTTCAGATATACTCCTCCTGAGCCAGCCAAGCCACTATAGTACCTTTAAGTTCCATTTCTTGCTTAAACTCTTTCTGGGTAAGCTTTCTGTCACTAGCTCTAGCCATAGCTTGTACTGGTCTTAAATCATAGACATATCTTTCGTTATCCCTAGAACAGTTATGAGTATACTGAGTGAAGTAAAAATTACAGGTTTTTACTGCTAAAGCATCATCGCTAGATAGCCCAAAGCCTCTACATAAAAGTGGTCTTGCGTGATATATAGAGCAGCGTCCTTCGATAAGAAAAGGGCAAGAGTATTTATAATTGAAAGGGTTTTCCAGTCCCTTCTCTTTATTCTCTGGATTACTAGTATCTATAATAGGTAGTTCTTCACCGAATAGTTTTTTATGTTCAGCTTGAATTGATTTGGCTTTTTCTTTAACGCTATCTAAAGGATAGTTATTTTCTTTAAGCCACTTCATCATAAACTTAAACTCTGTATAGCTCATGTGTGGTGAGGTGTAATTACAGCAGTCTTCACACTTGTGATAGCCGCAGGTATCCTTATATATCCCAGTATATTCTAGTACTAGGTCTTGGGCTTTATCACAGTCTACTAGAATTTTATCCCAGTGATTTATCACCTCTACTGCTGGAAAGACTTTCGCATTACTTATAGTGCGTATTTCTGGTGGCAGCGTCGTTATTATATCCTCGGGCATTAATTCCCGATATTCTAGTAAATATTTTTCAGCTAAACTTAAATTTCCTATTTTTCTATAGAAGAGTGAAAGTATTCTTGCTCTTTCAGCGAGCTGTCTTCTTTCTATATCTTCGACAGCATCGCAGAAATCTATATATTTAAAATTCAATAACTCTGCTTCAGCTAAACTTAGATTTAGCTTATAAAATTCAGTCTCTGTCTGCTCTTGAATAATAAATTCTGCGTAATAAAAAACTATATCGGGTATTTTCTCTTTTAGTGAAAATAGATTTATCTCTGCTAAGCATTTTTGCGTACCATCAGAGAACTTAATATTTTTCAGTAATTTTAATATGCGTATTAAATCTTTGGCCATTCCCTGTGAGAGTCGTTTTCGTGAATGTGGATTAGTAAACTGAGAAAAAAAATGATTTTCACTTAGCTTTTTATTCAAAATTAATAAAACTAAAGTATATAGTGCTTTAATTTCTCTCTCTGCTAGCAGATCTGGTCTTTCTAGGGCTTTAGTCTCGAATTCGCTAAACTTTTCCCAGGCAAATAAATTTAAAAACTCTCGAAACCCTGAAGAATACTGATGTCTGTATTTTTTTTCTTCTTCAAGGCAAATTTGATAATAATCTTTAAACTTACTTCTATCAAAACTCTGACAGCCTGAACTTTCGGCTTTGATAAGATCCAAGGACTCCATATAATATATTATTCCTCATATGCTTGGCCATTGGGCCATTTACTTGTAAGATAGAACTGTATGCCTAATTACTGTACAGTTTGCGGTGTCAAGCTAACTGCAAAAAACAAAATTTCCTATAGACCTAGCTCCTGTCGTGACTGTGAGTTAGAGCGTAAGAGACTCTATTCTCTAAAAAGAAAAATTAAAAATGAATTGGAAGAAAAATCCCCTAAAGTATCTACTAAGGCTGCTAAAGCTACAGCAAATACTGTGAAAGCTGTTAAATCTTCTAAAGCTACAGCAGAAACTAAGCCAAATCCTAAAGTGGAGCCTAAGTCTAAATCTAAAACCCCAACTAAAACTGTAGAATTAGCCACTCCTAAAGTGACTTCTAAGAAAGATGCTAAAGCAATAGTAGTGAAAGAGTCTTCTAGTCCTAAAAAGGATAAAAAAGAAGAGAAGCTCTCTAATATAGATGACGTAGAAATTAAAGCGGTGAGTACTAAGGCAGAACCCGAGAAGAAGACATCTGCTAAAGAAAAGGAACTTAATAAAGCTAAGACATCTAATAAGCCTACTAATACTAAGGCAGATTTATCATCTAAGAAAAAGAAAGCTAAAGATGCGGAAGATGAAATCGAAGATATAGAAATCATCGAAGAGGATCTAGAAGAAGACTTAGCTATAGATGCTCCGGCTGTGGCTAAAGTAGTAAAACCTGTATCAGCACCGATTATTATCCCTAGCTATATTAAAGAAGCAGCGAAAATACAGGTGAAGAAGCGTCGTTTAGGTACTATAAACTCAGCAGGTAAATCTAAATTAAATAATCACTCTACTGATTCTCAATCAGAAGATGTTAGTTCAG
>DAISHM010000047.1:0-7570 GCA_036822535.1 Candidatus Caenarcanales bacterium | reverse complement strand
AGTTCGAACTGGGTGGTATGTAGTTATTTAGTATAAATAAATGGAGGCGGCACCCCGTCCCGAGAGGGACATGAAAAAGGTTTGAACTGGTTTCAGTTCGAACTGGGTGGTATGTAGTTATTTAGTATAAATAAATGGAGGCGGCACCCAGATTCGAACTGGGGATAAAGGTGTTGCAGACCTCTGCCTTACCACTTGGCTATGCCGCCTCGAAATGGAATTTTAATTTTATCGTATTTTCAATCTAGATTGCTTCATAAAAGCTAAAATTTAGAGGGTATAGATGAATACATTAGACGAAAATCCATATAATCTGCCTGCTCTGCTCTTAAAGCGTTTTGAGCAGTTTAAAAAGATTGAAGATAAAACTAAGTTTTTTGAGCGTATTATTGCTTTAGGTAAGCGTTTACCCGCTTTTGATGCAGCATTAAAAATAGAAGATAATCAGGTAAAGGGCTGTGTCTCTTTGACTTATATCAGTGCTAAGGTGGAAAATGGCAAAATGTTTTTCAGTGGAGAGTCTAATTCACATTTAGTACAGGGTATACTTGCACTTTTAATAGAAGGCTTTAGTGGATTAGAGCCTGCCGATATATTGAAAGTAGATCCTAAGTTTATTGAGGATATGGGTCTAAGCCAGACTCTGACTGCGTCTAGAGCCAATGGTTTTATTAATACTTATAATATGATACAGAACTATGCTAAAGCGGCTTTAAATTGAAATGGAGAAAAAAATTAATATTTTTGCGATTTGTGGAGAATTTAGTGGTGAGAGCCATTTATCTAGAGTCGTTAAAAAGTTAAAACTTTTGAATCCAGATATAAATATTTATGGCATGGGGTCTAGTTTAACTGCAGCAGCAGGAATGGAGAATTTAATTGACTATAAAGACTTTTCCTTTGCTGGTGTAACACAGGTCTTAATGAATTTATCTAAAATCTTTAAGCTTAGAGATTTGGTTTTAGAGAAGATAAGGGAAATAAAACCAGATTTAATTCTCATGGTAGACTACGCTGGTTTTAATATGCAAATCGCTAAAGCGATTAGAGCCGCTCAGCAAAAAGAACCTAGCTTAGGGAAAATCAAATTAATTCAGTATATAGCTCCACAGATCTGGGCTTCACGCCCATATAGAATTAAAAATATTAAAAAAAATATAGATTATGTTTTTTACACTTTGCCCTTTGAGAAAGATCTTTATGAAGGCATGGCGGCTACTTACGTAGGTAACCCAGTTTTAGAGTCACTAATTGAAGAAGATGCCTCTGAGTGTAGAAAAGAGATTTTACAATTTTTGGGAAAGACAGAGATTGGAGAAAATGCAGAAATTGGAGTTCCACGAAATGCTCAGCGTGTGATTGGTATTTTTCCAGGTAGTAGAGGTTTTGAAGTTAGTTATACTCTACCTCTATTTATAAAAGCCGCACGGGAAATAGTTAAACACGAGAAGGATCTTGTATTTATTATTGCTAAAGCGCCAACCATCTCTAAAGAAAAACTTTTGAAATCTGGTTTAGCTGGGGCAGAGGATCTGATTAAAATCATAGATGGAAATAGCATTCCTGAAGCGAATCAGAAGCTATTAAAAGCCGCTGATTTTCTTTGGCTCTGCTCTGGCACAGTTACTTTAGAGGCGGCTCTTTATGAGAAGCCTTATTTTTTGACTTATAAAGTAAATGCTATTAATTTCGCTCTTTATAAGCTTTTCAGAATTATAGATAAAGCTGGTCTAGCTAATATTATCAGTGGAAAGTTTATTATTAAAGAATTTTTACAGGATGATGCTAATAGTGAAAATTATGTGACTGAAACTTTGAAATGTCTTCAGGATAAGGCTTATAGAGAGCAGATGCTCAGTGAGTTTAAGAATTTAAAAAATATTTTAGGTGATTATAAAAGCTCAGAGTTAGTAGCTAGAAAGTTAATTTCTCTCGCTGAAGAATAATAGCCTTAGGTCTATTTAAATTACTTAGAAGTTCTTTGGTGACATTGTTTAGATAGACCTCTTCTCCTTCTATCCTTTTATTATCGACTCTAATGTCACATTTTCCTGTGAAAATCACTTCTGTAGCGTTCTCATTCTCTAAATAAAGGCGAGCAAATTTAGACCTTCCCGCAAGCTTTCTTGCTGGTGAAGTGAAATTAATAAGACCATTTCTAGAATTACTACTCGCTAAGACCACATATTTGGAGTTATCTAGCTCTTCTAAGTTTAGGAAATCACCTTTTAGACGGAACTCTTTACTAGGCTCTATATAAATAAATGAAGCATTATGCATGGCTCTGTAAATCTTAGATTCAGGAAAAATAAAAAGTTTATCAGCTTTAATCTGTGAGAGCTTTTTATTCGCGATTACTGAACCTAAAAACACTACTTTATCTAACTGTGTTTTATCTTCTGTGTTTTTTTTATTTTTATCTGGCTTAGAAGCATTTCTAGTTTCTTTTTTAAACTCGCCTTGCATTTCATCTGCATTCACTGTTAAATCCTTATGGGTAGCGGTCATTTGCTTATCGTTTGATTTAGCTTTAAAGAAACCTTTTTTATAATCTATAGTCTGTAAATCAGCATCAATGCGATAAATATCTGGAGATTTTTCTGGAACGCCTATCTCACTTATGCCTGAGAATATTTTAATTAACCCCGTTTCTAGATCGACTTCCATATGCTTAGCGGTGATATTTAGTTTTTCTGAGCTTACTTTTACATCTCTCAAGAATTCTGCTTTCTCTTTATCTTTGACGTTCACTTCTGGAGCCGAAATCAGTAAATCGTCGACTATCATTTGTACTGCACCTTCTAATTTCGTGAAACCATCTTTATATGTGAGTTTCTCTGCAGCAATGATTTTAATATCTTGTAAGTCACGCTTAGCTGCCTCAAGGCTACTAGGAACTAGAGTTAAAAATAAACTTAGAGTAACGCTAAAAAGTCTGAGATAAGGGCGCTTAGGAATGTACATTACCTTTAATAGTAACCTCTTCTGTATCAAAGTTATAGTCTATTTCATCTGCAAAAATCTTATCCCCATTCCTAACTATATAAGGATTACCAGTCAAGGTGGCTAATTGGACATTATTTACTTTTCTAACTAGTAAATTATTCGCATAGCAATGCACCTTAGGCGTAACTATATTAATTCCACCATGAGCTTTTAAATTACCTTTAGGGTCTAAGTGAATTTGGTTCGCTCTTAAAGTTATCTGCTTATTCCTGATATTTAATTTAGAATTCCCAGCAGCATCCACACTAGAATGGGCTTCTGCGAGATTTACTGCTATTCTATCAGCCTCTAGTAAGTATTCTGCTTTAGAAAGACTTGCAGCTCCCTCACTGATTAGGGCTTTAAAATCTTTACTGATTATCCCACTGAGCCCTTTAAGGGTAATATCTTTTTCTCGTGAATCTAGACTCCAGGATTTATTTGTAGTGAAGACTTGAGACTCTTCAGAAAATTCTAAATTTCCAGATTCTAAATTATATTGATTATTATTAAAATTAAGTTTCACATTATCAAAAAGCTTAAAGGCTTGTTTCTGTCTATCTAGGCTTGCAGAATCAGAGCTTAGTATAAATTTTAATTTACCTGAATTCTTATCATAGTACTCTATGACTGGTTCAGCGACGTCGGCACTATTATATTTAGGATCTAAAGTCGCTGAGCGAGCTTGAAGTTGCCATAGCTTCTGTTTAGAATGCTGGTCTACTTGCTCTAGTTTATAATTCTTAATTTCTAAATCTATTTTTTCAAAATCCTTGGGGATTTTAGAATTATTTACGGTTAATAAAGCTGATGCAGTACTGTATAAAAAAAATATTATAAATAAAAAAAGAGGAGCAAGCATAGCCACTTTAGGGCCATGCTTGCTCATAAATGATTTTAAGTTTTCTTTAGTTATTAGCAGTGTTTTCTCTTGAATCATTGATGAAGTCTTGTGATTTCTTTCCAAGCTCATCCAACTGCCTTGCAATCGAATTAATCTGGTCTTGTATCTTTATCGCAGAAAGACTGAATTTTTCATCTGCGAAATTCTTTATTTCCTGAATTTTACTAGAAGCTTTTTCCTTAAAATCTTCTAATTTATCTTTCATATTAGCAAGTATCTGATTAGAATTTTCTAGCCAGTCTTTTCTAAGCTCAGCACCAGATCTATCTGTAAGCATCAGTCCTGCGAAGTAACCGACAGCAGCTCCTAGAAGCAAACCACCTAAAAACTTCATCCATCCACTATCTCTATTTTCATTACTCATACTAACTATTATACAAAAAGAACATAGAGATTTATTCAGCTAAATGGCTTAATTTCCTCTTAACTTCAACTACATATATTTATGATATGACGGATTTTATGGATACTGGCTTCGGGATGGGTTCTGCTGAAAGTAGAATTAATAGCCTTAGCACGCGAATTAATAAATTAGAGACTATGGCAGAATCTGGTGTGCCTTATGACCCAGAACTTGCTAGAGCTAACCCAGTCGCTAATCCACGAGCAGCTAATGTGAATCCTGCTCAAGGACAGAATTTTCAAGCGATGATGGAGCTGATGCAGGCTCAAATGCTTTCTAGTGGCTTAAATATGGATAATGAAAAAGATCGTGCCTCTGGTATTGAAAGTATTATGAATAATCCGATGTTTAATATGATGCTTGGTGGCGGGGCTGCTATGCCGGGCTTAGGTGGCGTGGGAGCCATGCAAGCTGGTATGAGTAACCCTTTACCCGTGAATCCAATGATGAATATGAATAGCGGAATGCCCATGAATAATGGCATGTATGGTATGGGTAGTATAGATCCAGCTTTAATACAACAAATGTCAGAAACTCAGCCGTTTATGTTAGAATAAACCTAGTTTATTTATGTATACACCTACGGACTTTAA
Organism: Candidatus Caenarcanales bacterium; assembly: GCA_036822535.1. Taxonomy (GTDB): domain Bacteria; phylum Cyanobacteriota; class Vampirovibrionia; order LMEP-6097; family LMEP-6097; genus LMEP-6097. Next base: position 2,685 of record DAISHM010000047.1, on the reverse strand, counting down.
GAATGGCTTAACCCTTGAGTGGAAGGGGAATTTATACCAAGTAGTGGAATTTCTTCACGTGAAACCTGGTAAGGGTGCTGCTTTCGTAAGGACTAAATTTAGAAACCTTACGACTAGAAAAATTATTGAAGAATCTTTTAGAATGAATGAGCAGTTTAAACCAGCTCACGTAGAGCGAAAAGATATGCAATATCTTTATCAGAGTGGTGATAATTATGCTTTCATGGATATGAAAAGTTATGAGCAAGTCGAGATCAGTAAAGAAGATCTTGGTGATAATGTTACTGATTTCCTAAAAGAAGAAATGGTCTGTTCGATTATGTCTTGTGAAGGTAAGATATTAAGTGCAGAATTACCTAATTCTATAGAGTTAGTAGTACAGGACACTGCGCCGAATGAAAAAGGAAATACTTCTTCTGGTGGCTCTAAGCCCGCTATTCTAGAGACTGGTGCTAGTATTGATGTGCCTTTCTTTGTAAATATTGGTGATAAGATCCGTCTTAATCCTCAAACTAGAGAATATCAAGATAGAGTAAAAGCATAATGAAAACTATAGATAAGGCAGAGAAAAAAATGAATAATATTGAAGTACCAGTAAGTGCCATAAATCAGTTAGCTGAAATTTTAAAATCTCAAGAACTTACTGAGATTGAGTTAGAGCTTGATGGTCAGTGCAGAATTAAAGTAAAAAAAGAACTTAACACTACGCTTGTTAGTAGTGTCTCGGCTAGTGCTGCTCCAATAGCTGCTGCGGCTCCAGTCGTGGAATCTGGCTCTAGTAAAGCTAATCCTGTAGTTAATAAAAATCTTTTTGATGTGAAGTCTCCGATGGTAGGTACTTATTATTCTGCGCCATCGCCAGATGCAGAGCCTTTTATTAAAGTAGGTGATCGTGTGAAAAAAGGCGATACGCTTTGTATTATTGAAGCGATGAAGTTAATGAATGAGTTGCCATCAGAAGTTTCTGGAATTGTAAAAGAGATTTGTGTAGATAATTCTCAGGCTATTTCTTTTGGTGAAGTAATCATTAAAATAGAAAAAGATGCCTAGAAAGGGCTTTTCTTTAGATCTTTATCTAAAATCTCATGGCTTAGTTTCAAATCCTTTGCTGATTTCAGCTTTGACTCATAAATCCTGTACTAAGGATGATCCTAGTCTGTCTAATAATGAGCGTTTAGAATTTTTAGGGGATGCTGTATTAAAGCTGGTTTTTAGCGAGTATCTGAGTGATAGTTTCCCTGAAGAGAATGAAGGGAATTTATCTAAGTTTAGAGCTAGGCTAATCTCAGACCAGCTTTTAGCTAAGCTTGCTATCGAAATAGGCTTAAATCGCATGCTACGTCTAGGTAAAATGCTTAAAGGGCAGAAATTAATCCCAGATTCTATTTATGGAAATGCACTTGAAGCGCTTATTGCTGTAATTTATAAAGTATTAGATTATGCTCAGGCTAAGGATTTTATCCTTCAGGTCTGGGAGACGGATATTCAGCAGGCTATACATGAATCTATAAATGCTAATTATAAAGCTTTATTAATAGAAAAATTACAGGGCTTGTACGCTAAGGCGCCGAGCTTTGAAACTGTGGAAATCTCTGGTCTCGATCATGATAAGCAATTCACAGTAGCAGTGATTTTTGAAGGAAAAGAATTAGGGAGAGGTACAGCTAACTCTAAAAAAGAAGCTGGGCAAAATGCTGCTCGGGAGGCTTTAAATAATCTGTGATCAAATATATTAGATGTCACGCTCAATGACTGCTGCTCTGCTGATTTTTTCTGCTAAGGGACTAGTAAAATCAGAATGGTATTATTAAAAACTATGCCAGAATTCCCTAATGCAGATAGAGTTAAGATACTTGCAGAAGCTCTACCTTATATACAGAAATTCCACTCTAAGATCTTTGTAATTAAATATGGTGGTTCAGCACTTACTAACCCTGATATAGAAAGAAGCACTATTAAGGATTTAGTGCTTTTAAATAGTGTCGGTATAAAGGTAGTTTTAACTCATGGGGGCGGCCCTGAAATTAATCAAATGCTGACTAAGATTGGTAAAGAGATTAAATTTGAAAATGGTTTGAGGCATACTGATGCTGAGACTATGGAAATAGTCGAGATGGTCTTACATGGTAAAGTACAGAGGCGTATAGTGACTTCGATTAACTGTGCTGGAGCAAGAGCCATAGGCTTATCTGGGCGTGATGGTAGAATCATGGTTGCTGAGCGAGATCCAAGTATAGAAGAAGGGAATTTAGTAGGTGAAATTAAGCAGACTAATTTAGCTTTAATTCATGAAGTTTTTAAATTAGGTCTCATACCAGTTATTAGCTCTATAGCTCCTAATGAATCGGGTATAGCTTTTAATATTAATGCAGATACTATGGCAGCTGAGCTTGCTATAGGTCTTAAGGCTGATAAATTAATTCTGATGACAGATACACCTGGAATTTTAAGAGATAAAAATGATACAAATTCACTGATTAAAGAACTCAATCTAGAAGAGGCTAAATCATTAAAAGTAAATGGAGTAGTGGCTGGGGGAATGATTCCTAAGACAGATTGTTGTATTAAAGCTGTGGAGAGTGGAGTTAAAGAAGCTGTTATTCTAAATGGACTTAAAGAACATAGTCTTTTATTAGAAACTTTTACAGATGAGGGTTCTGGTACTTTAATTAAGAACTAACAAGA
>DAISHM010000046.1:0-7610 GCA_036822535.1 Candidatus Caenarcanales bacterium | reverse complement strand
TCAAATTCTTCGAAGGCTGGTTCTTTAGTCTTTTTCTCACTAAAGTCTATTTCTTCATCATCTGAATCGTCGTCTAAGACTAGTTCCTCTGCTTCATCTTCCTCTAAATCAAAGCTCATTTCTTCTGAGTCATCGTCTTCTCTAATTTCATCTGAGCTGATTTTGAAATCTAAATCAATTTCCTCATCTAGATCATCTTCTTCTCCATCTAAATTTGAAAAATCTAGATTAATTGCAGATTGAGAGCCGAGCAAGGCTTCTAATTCATCAGTATCTTCGCCCTCGACTTCACTTAATAGTGCATCCATGCTCTCTTCTAAAGAACTCAGGTCTTCATCGCTTGGGGCTTCTATATCGAAATCTAAATCTAAGTCGCTCATGTCCTTATTTTCCATAGTAATATCTAGCTCTTTAGTCTCCTCTATTAATTTACTTTCATTAGACCCATCATCGCCTAGGCTAATTGGAGTATTTTCTTGTAATTGATCTAGTATATTCTCTAGATCTGCGTTTACTTCCTCGTCTAATATTTCGTCACTATCCTCGCTTGCGAAGAGGGCTTGAAGATCTTCTATATTTAAATCTTGATTTAGCTTAAGGTCTGCTGCTATTGCTTCTGGTATGATTTCTGTATTTGCTCCTTCTGAAGCGATATCAAGATTTTTTGCCTCCGCTTCTTCGTCTACTAAGCTTTCTGGAGTGATTTCGAGATTCTCTGTTTCTACTTCTTCGTCCACTAAGCTTTCTGTGGTGATATCTGGGGATGCTACGTCATCTACTAAAATGGATTCTAATTCAGCATCTAAGCTGTCTAAATCTATTTCCTCTTTAAGCCTCTCTTCTAAAGGGCTTTGAGAAAATGCCTGATTCAATTCATCCATTAATGCAAGTGCGTCTGTAGAGAAAATATTTTCTGTCGCTGTTTTCTCTTCTAGATCTAAGGCTTCTACGAGATTCTCAAAAACAAAGTTCTCATCTTTAGAGTCTTTTTCTAAATTGATTTCTGCTAGATTTATATTCGATATTTCCTCTGAAATAGATTCAGTGGAATTTAATTCTGCATCATTTTCGGGGCTAGATTCAGTAAGTATTAGCTCTAGATCATTCTGTGAACTGGACTCTGCAAGTGTTAATTCTGTATGATCTTCTGAGATATCTGCTGGGCTATTTCCTAAACTATTTTCAAGATTATCTCCTAGGGCTGTGATTGCTAGATCTTCCTCGTCAAGGCTTTCGATAAGCTTAATTTCTTCACCAAAATATTTTTCAAAAGCTAATTTCACTGACTCAATCTGACTTCAGAAATTAGCATTTAATTTTCTACCATGAGTATAGATAATGCTTTATCCGACTCTAATATTTTCATCTTCTTTAAATAAAAGCCTGACTTCTTTATCTAGCATCTTTTCCAAAAGCTTTTCTAAATCACTCATATGAACAGCATCTTGAGGGTTTATACTGATTTCTACTAGACCGCCACGTATAGTTATTTTTTTAATAGCACTCTGAACCTGTTCTAGGATTACCTTATTGTCTAGTCTACTTTCGCGCTGTAAAATTTTACGTGCTACTTCTAAGGCTAGGCTGCTGATTTGAGGCTCTATTTCTAATAAAATGCTTTCTTTGGCTCTGTGTAAATTGCTGATAATCTGTTCAAATTCAGCACTCACTGCATCTAATCTATTTTTCCCTTCGTTGTATCCCTGCTCAAATCCTTGTTTAGTCGCTGCTTCAAATTGTGCTTGTAATTCAGCCTCAATATTTTTTAATTTTTCTAACTCTTGTGCTTTTTCTGCTTCTAGATTGATTCTCTCTTGATTTAAAAAGTTTTCTATCTCTTCTTCACGCTTTTTTATATTATTCAGGTTAATTTCGATTTCTTCTAATCTATTCTGAATTTCAGCTTCTGCTGCTAGTCGCTTTTGGCCGAGCTCTGTTTCAAATTCTTTTATTAATATCTGCTTTTCGATTTCTACTAAGCGCGCTATCTCTTCTTCATCTATTTCAATGACGGGTGCTTGATTGATAATTGGTGGCTGATTTGCAGCGGTGACTGGCTCTGCCCTCATAGTTTCAAAAGGCTGGGGAGCTGGCGTTTGCGTAAGTGGATTATTTTTTTTCTTTGCTTTAATTAGCATTTTGGGCGATGAAGTTATCTATTATTCGGGTGATCGAACTACTTAAATTCGGTCTCCCTTTTTTATTCCCCATTCTATAGTCTAGATACTCCTGTACTTTTGGTCTCTCTTTATTTCTATATTTGGCGCAGTTTTCGTATTGTGTTTCCTGTACCACGCCGCTAATCAGATAAGCAAATTCTGGCCAAGATTGTGTAAAAATTTCCCAGTCTTCTTTAGTAAGTTCTTTATCAATATCTAAACTAACTTGAGTGATACGTCTAACTAGCTCATCTGGAAGCTGTTTGTAAATGGCACGCTGCGATTCTGGGGCTAGGGATCTGAGAATTAATGCTAGCGATTTAAGTTTTTTATTTTTCTTTTCTTCGGTGGTAGACATTATTCTTTTTCATCTAACCAGACTTCAATTTTTTTAGCAAGTAAGTCTGGCTTTCTACTCGCAATATTCTCAAAATTATTTAGTAATGATTCAAATTTAATTTCTTCATTATCAGCTTCTCCTACTCCACCACTTAGTGAAAGCGGACTGCTAGAGAGCTGTTTATAATTTTCATCACGCTCAAAGCCTGGGCTACTCATACTGCCCTTATCATAAATATTACTCTGCTCAGGACTAAAATATTTAGGTGGTGCACTCTGACTCATCATTTCTTTTAGTAGTGCTTCTTGCTGCCTTAGAGCTTCCTTCTCACCATAATCATCAGAAGCTTCTTCTGTTTCATCTTCTTCTATGGCTTCATCTTCAAATTCATTGCCTAGGTCAGGGTAAATATCGGTCTCCGCTTGGCTATCTTTATTTGCAAAGGAGCTTAAGAAGCTTAAACCAAATAAACTTACTATTAAAGCCAGGGCAATAAAGCCAATGATAGTCATCGCTTTACCCCAGAAGCCTAATGCATCAAACCAATTCTTAGGAGCTTCTTCTGCTTTAACAGGCGCTTCTAATTGGTCTTTAGCATGTAGATCCGCGATGGTAATCTTGATATTCTCTGGGTCTATATTCGGGCCTATAATTGCAGCTACGCTTTCTTGTAGCTGTTTTAGTGAAATCATGGAAGGTACGGATTTATCTAAAGCTAGTGCTACTGTGACATCTGTGACTCTGCCTGGTAGGTAAGTAGTATACTTTTGTTCGAAACTAGGTAAAAGACTTTCATTAACAGATTGATGTGAGTAGCTTTTTCCATTTGCTGCACCAGCAGCTGGGCCTGCGACTTGACCATTTTCACCTTGATTTAAATATTCAGTTCCAGTTTGTCTTGAACCTACAGCACCTTCTGTGTAATTCGTTTCTTGCTGTTCTATTTTTTCACGACTCACTGAAGCACTGACGCTGACTTTATAATCATCGGGACCAAGAATAGCATCCAAGTATTTAGTAATCCTATCCTTCATTTTGTTATTAACTTTTTCTACTTCATCGATATAGTCTTCTATATCTGATTCAGTTTCTTCTTTATAGGCACTGTAGTTATTTCCCTGAGTGTCTACTATAGAGATATGATCTTCTTTTATATTTGGGATATAACCTCTGAGTACATTTACTATACTCTGTACCTGAGTTTTAGACAGTTTTTCTGCATCATTCTCTAATTCGATCTGTACTGTAGCTGTAGTTGGAGACTGCATTTCGGTAAAGAGTTGCTGCTCTGGAATATTAACTCTGACTATAGCAGTACGTAAGCCTTCTAGGCGACTAATAATCTTTGATAAATCACCGTTTATAGCACGGGTTAATTTAATTCTTTTATCGTAATCGCTAGCAGCCCAATCGTTTTGATCAAATAAGCCGTAGCCCTCTTCTTCTAGTAAATTAGTTCTAGAAAGAGCTAAATAAGCAGTTTCTACTGCTTTCTCGTAGACTTGAACTGTGTATTCACCAGGCTTTTCACTATTTATTACCTTTGCTTCTATGTTTACTGATTTTAATTTAGCGATTATCTCAAAAGCTCTAGATTGATCTAATTCTTGAACTAGAGGAACTAATTTACCTCTATTTTCGTTTTTAGGCTGAGCACCTATATAGATAAATGTGACTAATAAAACTGCTAATACAGACACCCCAATAATCGCATAAAGCCGTTTCTGTGGGTCTGAAATTATGTCATTAATAAAGCCCTGACTAGCTGGGGGAGCGTAATTAACGGCTGCAGTGCCTGCACCGACTCCTTCGTTCATCCCGTTATCAGCTACTACTTCGCCCGCCATTATCAGTTAAACCAATATCCCTGAAACCTAATCTAGGTACATTAGGATATACCCATTTTCGCCTCGTAAGATAACAAATATAAGACTATACTTGCATACTCACTAGTTTTTCGAAACCTCCTATAACTTTCTGCGATAGTGAAGATATTAATTTAAACGCAACTTCTGATTTGCCTAATGCCACCATTACTTCATGTATATCTACATTGCCCTTGGTGACTGCATCTATAGTCAATTGTTGTGGTGCTCCTATTGTTTCATTGGCCTTACCTAAAATATTAGTTAGGGTCTGACCAAAACTCTGCCCCTCGACTAAGTTATACTCTGCTGCCCCATGAATAGTAGGCTTAGGGACTTTTATCCCTTCCACTGGCATTGGTATAAAACCGTAATTATGTCCTTGCATAGAATTTTCCTCTTGACGCTGCTTCTAGTATGTTTAAACCTATAAACTTTAAACTGTGGTTAAGCTTTTTAATTATTCGGTTTTAAGTTTGTTATAATTTCTTGAGTTAATTCTTAAAAAGGATGGTTATAAGGTTATGGCAGAAATTGAAACACTAGGTTTAGCTTTAAGTGCAGGTCTTGCAGCATTAGGTGTTACTGGTCCAGCGATTGCGGTTAGTAATGTAGCAGCGAAAATGTTAGAAGGCTCAGCGAGACAGCCAGATCACACTCCAGCTTTATTCACAAATGCGATTATTTTCGCAGGTATGGCTGAGGCTCTTGGTATTCTTGCATGGTTAGTTTCTTTCTTGATTTTTAGTAAAATTTAATTACAAAAGGTTCTATATTTAGGTGATATCCGTAGATTTTACTTCTTTAGTATTTTTGTTTAGCTTCATTGCTTTTATTTTTCTTTTGGATTTGCTGTTTTTTAAACCAGTTCTTTCTAATTTAAAAGAAAGAGAGGGTAAGTCGGCTGGTGCTAAAAGTGATTTAGATGAATTGCAGTCTAGGATTGCAAATAGGTTTAAGCTTTTAGAGTCAGATCAGACTATATCAGAAGCTAAGCTTAAGGCCAATTCCATACTAGTCGAAGCTCGTGTGAAAGCAGGACAGATGAAGGAATCTTTAGTACAAAAGTCTGCTCAAGAGCTAAGTATTAAAGTGGAAGAAATGCTAAATGCAGTAGAGCATGATAAAGAAGAAGTTATTAGTTCTGCTTCTACATATGTAGATCAGCTTAGTTCTGCGCTTACAGAAAAATTAAATGCTATGATCGCAGGGAGGACTAGTAATTCAAGTTTTAAGGATCACAGCTTGGTTTAAATTATGTTAGAAAACGATTTCATTAAGATCATTTTAGAGAGTAATGTTTTAAACTTTGCAGTGGTTTTGTTTCTTGTAGTCTACTTTTTACCTAAAACTCTAAAGAAATCTTTAGAGGATAAAAAAGTTTCACTTAATAAAGAAAATCTAGAATTAGAACAGCAAAAAATAGCTTTTGAAGAAAAGCTTGCGAAAATAGAGGCTAAGATAAGTTCTGTGAAAACAGATGCTGATTCAATTATTTCAGCAGCAGAAGAAGCTGCTGAAGTATTGAAAAAACAGATTATTGATTCTGCTGATCTCGAAATTGAGAAAATGAAGGCACTTGCTTTTAAAGAGATTGAAGATAAGAAAAAGTTAGCCTTCCAAGAAGTAGAAACTTATTTTATTCAGAAAGCTCTTGATAGTGTAGAGGCTAGTTTTTCAAGCAAGTTGAACACTGGGGAAGATATTAAGCATTTAGCTGCTTTTAGTTCTTTAGCGAGCGTAGATAAATCATGAATATTATTCAAAGAAAGAATATAGCTTACAGATATTCAAGTGCTCTAGCAGCTTTAACTCTAGATGAGTCGGTTATATCAGAATTGCATTTTATACAAGCTTTAGTTTCTGAACCTAAAATACAAGTTTTTTTGGCAGATCCAGCGCTTGAGGCTTCTGAGAAAAAGTCTAAAATTTTAGCTAGTATAGAAGCGTATGTATCAGAAGCCGTTAAAAATTTAGTTCTCCTTCTGATTGAAAAAAATAGAGTTTCTGTATTACCTTTCCTCTGTGAGACTTATAAGAAAATTTATTATGATGCTAGAGGGATAGTGATTGCAGATGTTTCTGCTCCTACTCCTTTAGATTCTGCGGAGTTAGCTTTTCTGAAAAAAGAATTAGAGCGATTAACAGCTAAGACAGTTCAGTTTGGCGAAATTAGTCATGATGAAGCTTTGCTTGCTGGTTTAAAAGTGACTATCGGCGATAGGCAGATAGATTTCTCCATGAAATCTACTCTAAGCGCGATCAAAAAAGATTTATTATCAAGTTTATGAGCATTTTTATTGCATCTGATCACGCTGGCTACAGCCTAAAACAGGCTATAGTTAAATTTTTGAAGGATGACTTATCACTAGATGTAGTTGATTTGGGCTGTAATTCTAGCCGTGCAGTCGATTATCCAGACTTTGCTAAGCTGCTTGCTAGAAATGTTAAATCGGATAAAGATAGTAAGGGTATTTTACTTTGTGGTACTGGAATAGGTATGAGTATTACTGCTAATAGGACTAAGGGTATACGCTGTGCTCTTTGTCATAGTCCAGAATACGCTAAGCTTAGTAGAGAGCATAATAATTCTAATGTACTAGCTTTAGGTGCTAGATTCCTTGATGATGATGCAGCGAAAGCTATTGTAAAGGTTTGGTTAGAGACAGATTTTACCGCAGGCAGGCATAAGAAAAGGGTTGATTTGATCGACGCTGATTAGGTTTCGTACTCATGCTTATGAAAAGAAGTGTATTATCAGTTCTAGTGGAAAATGAATCTGGGGTTCTTGCTAGAATTTCAGGTCTTTTTAGTCGCCGAGGTTATAATATTGAGAGTTTAACTGTAGGCCCTAGTGAACAGGAAGGTCTTAGTCGCATGATTATAGTGACTAAGGATGATGTAGAACAGGTTAAAAAGCAGTTAAATAAACTGATTAACGTCATTAAAATAACAGATTTAAGCGAATTACCTTATGTAGATAGGGAACTTGCTTTAATTAAAGTCTCCTCTAAGCAAAATCGTGCTGAAATTATTGAGATCGCTGATTTGTTTCGTAGTCGTATTATAGATGTAGCAGAGGATTCGCTAATAGTAGAAGTTACTGGTGATACTGAAAAGATTAATGCCGTGATACAGCTTTTGGCTCCATTTGGGGTAAAGGAAGTGGCGAGAACAGGATCTATTGCTATTTTACGCGGGAAAAAGTTTAGCTGATTGAGTCCTTCCTTCTCGTTTTTCCTGAAT
>DAISHM010000045.1:0-7635 GCA_036822535.1 Candidatus Caenarcanales bacterium | reverse complement strand
TTTTATCGAGTAATTCAAAGCCAACCCCAGTTCCCTTAGGCATTCCTTTCCCAGCAAGATCTAATCTTAATTTTGGAACAGAGGTTCCAGCCACGAGAATAGTATCACCATCACCCTCTATTTTAAATTTGATATTCTCTTTTTTTAAATAAGAGCTGATAGCTGCTGCATCAGAAGTATCTAAACCTGAAAAAAGTACTGTGTATTTGGGTTTGAAAATAAAATAAGCAGCGACTCCAGTCGCAATCACTAAAAGACTAATACTTATAATTAAAACTAAATTAGGTCCTTTTTTTCTAGGCCCAGCAGACGAACCCTCATCTAAAGCTTCGTCAATTAAATCACCTTGTCTCTCTTCTACTTCTGCCATTTTATTTTACAATCACCCTTTCTTAATTTACTTAAACTTGAATATTATTAAGCTCTCTATAGCCTTCAATGAGCTTATTCCTTACCTGTATCGCAAGCTTAGTTGCCATGCCAGATTTCTCCATTGCTAGCATTACAGAACTAGCATCTACACTGCGTCCTGAGATATAGTCTTCCATTGCTACGCCAGATTTAGTCGATAAATCTTTTAAAGTTTCTATAGACTTCTCTAAGGTCTCTTGGAAAGTCTCTACGGAACCGCTTTTGAGCTTCTCATAATACTCAGTGCTAGCCTGTAATAGTGGGGTTTCTATAGAGTTATTGAAAAGTTTTAAATTAGTGATTGAATCCATGATTTTATATTCCTAGGTCTAAACTTAGATTTCTAAACCAGCACTAAACATTTCTTTAAAGGTCTGAATGCTAGTAATATTCGCTTGGTAAGCTGATTTAGAGGAGATCATATCAGTCATCTCTTCTTCTATAGAGATATTAGGATAGTAGACATAGCCTTTCTCATCGGCATCAGGGTGACTAGGGTCGTAGACTACATTTAAAGCCTCTACATCATTCATAATGCTGTCTGTGCCTACGCCTTTTACTAGGCCAGTTTGCTCATCCATAACTGTTTTAAAGCTAACTAATTTTCTGAGATATGGCTGTACTGTACCATCTGCTGCGTGAGTAGTTTTCATGTTTGCGATGTTACCTGCGATAACATCCATCCTCACTCTTTCAGCTCTGAGAGCACTGCCTGCGATATCGATTAAATCATAATCTCTCATAGTCTTTTACCTTATCCTTGAATAATGCTAGTTAAGCCATCAAAAAATTTTCTGCCAATAGTCGCTACTGCTCTATATTTCATGCCAGTTTTAGCGAGTGTGAGCATTTCACGCTCTAAATCTACAGTATTGTTGTTTGTAATGAAATCTCTTTCTGGTTCAGTGAATTCTATTTTAGTTTGATAAATACTAGTCGCTGTAGTGCTTATATGATTTTTATTAGTATTGACTAGCTCTGCATCTGTGTTATAACGTAAATGTTCTTGTATTCTTCTGAGATTATCCTCGAAGCTAACTTCCTTAGCTAAATAATTAGGAGTGCCTGAGTTAGCGATATTACCTGCACTAGCATTATACCTGTCCATCAGAGCAGATATACCTACTTCTATGCTAGCTATAGTGGAGTGTTTAGCGAAGGCATCTAACATAATTGACTAGAATCATATATGCACGGGGTCTAGTCAGTTCTGCATAGTTCACTTAGATGATTTTCTGGCGTATGCTACGGCGTTATGAGCATGTAAGCTTTCTAAATGCTGTACTTTAATAGAAAAATCATCTAAATTCGCTAAATTTTCACAAAATATTTTAAGTTTTCTGGCGGCATCTTCGCTAAACATAAAGTTAGAACCATTTAGGCGAGCGAACTCTTGTTCATCTTCTCGCTTCACAGCTCCTTGAACTGGAGTTGCTATGCAGTTTTCTAAAGCATCTATCAACTCATCTAGATTAAATTCCGTACTAGTATGTTCTAGCTGAATATCAGCGTAGCTGCGCTGACTATGTGGAGTAGCCACTTGACTTTCTTTTCTGCCTAACCACTCATGTATATCATCTAGGCTAGGAGTGCTATCTGTAAAGACTTTTAGGAATTCTTCTTGAATTAACTGTCTTGATAAAGCTGCCGAGCAGGGACAGGTACTAGAATAAGTAATGCGTATATTAGTAGTGAAGCTGATCTCGTCATTTTCATTGATTTTGACACTTAACTTTAAAGGATATATCCGCCAAGCTTCATTATTACTGATTAATGCTGGTCTTTTTAGTAGATAATTAAAACTAATGTCTGCATAAGCATTAAGGCTAATATCTTGGTGAGAGCTTTTCATGCCTTTTATTAAATTTTTAAGAGACTCATAATTTAGGTATTCATTGTCTAAAATTTTATGTGCCTCTAATAGTAAGCGTGACATATGAATGCCTTTTTTATTTTCAGCGTCTAGGCTGACAAATAAATTAGCAAAAGCAGCTGCTATACATGGTTCACCAGAAGAGCTTTTTAGCTTTACTGCTAATTCTACTTCTTCCATCCCGACTTTTTCTAAAGTGCCAGTAAATTCAGCTTTAGTTTCTAAGGCAATATCTGGGAAAATTTGTACTTTAGGGTTTTCTTTTTTCAGTAATTCTACTTTCATATATTTTCACCAAAATACTATTTCTAAATAAAAATAGTATTACTTATTCATTCTAACATTTCCACTGTAGTTTAGGCTTAAATCTTGACTCTTTAGTAAAGATTCACTATTGAAGGACTTTAGACCACTTTCTGTAATTATTCCACTTATTAAATGATTTGGCGTGACGTCGAAGCCAGGGTTAAGGAATTTGACCTCAGCTGCGGAATTATGGTCTTTAACTAAGGTGCAAGCCATGCCATTAATGTGACTGACTTCTAGCTGATCTCGGTATTCGATTTCAATTTCACTGCCTGAATTTAGGGAGAAGTCTACTGTACTTTCTGGGGCTAAGACATAAAAAGGAATTCTATGAAAATTAGCGCTTATTGCTAACTGATAAGTGCCAATTTTATTAGCGACATCACCATTAGCGCTGATTCTATCGCTGCCGACTACTGCGAGGTCTACCATGCCTTTACTCATTATGAATGCTGACATAGTATCGCAAATCATAGTTACGGGAATACCTTCCATCGCTAATTCCCAAGCTGTAAGCCTAGAACCCTGCTGCCTAGGGCGGGTTTCATCTGCATAAACCATTTCTAAGAGTCCCTCTCTGTGTAAGCTCCTGATTAAGCCTAGTGCAGTGCCATAGCCAGCTGTTGCTAAAGCACCAGCGTTACAGTGAGTAATTACTCTTAACTTTTTCTTTTTTTTGATTTTTTCAGCAAGCTCTTCTTTTACTACAGCAAGTGCATGTTCTGACATTCTTTTACAACGCTCGTAGTCATCATTTTGAATCCACTTAGCTTTATCTAAAAGTTTTTCACGTAATTCATGTAAGTTCTTAATTTCAGTGAATTCACTTTTAAAACTTTTAATTTCTGAATCCATCTCATTTAATGCCCAAGCTAAATTAACAGCAGTAGGTCTAGTATTTAAAAGTTCTTCTGAGGCGTTATTTAGGTAGCTTAATATTTCATCTGTGTTTAATGAAACACTATCTCCCGTCTTTTCTTGAATCCCTGACCCTGAAAGCTTTTCTGTTTTCTTGCTGTATTCTTGTAGTGCTAAAACCAATCCGTAAGCAGCAGCTATGCCGATTAGAGGAGCTCCTCTTAAAAGCATATTTCTTATCGCAGCCGCCATTTCTTGTGCTGTCTGGATTTCTGCCCATTTTAGTTCATAAGGTAAAAGTGTCTGGTCGATTATAAATACTGAAGACCTCTGATCATCCCAGTAAATGGGTATAATTTCTGGAATTGTTTGATTCATTGATTTAACATTATAAATCAATCACAGTCAGCTCGCTTGCATACTTCGGATTTTCACCTTTACAGACACTGCGATGCACACCCTGTAGTTTTAAAGTTATAGGACCCGCTTTACCATTGCCGATCACGTAGTGATCTATAGAGCCGATAGGGGCTATTTGAGCACCAGTTCCTGCAAAGAAAGCCTCTTCTGCTAGATATAATTCAGTGCGATTGATTTGTCTGAATTCTACTTCTAGATTGAGTTCCTCTCTTGCTATACGTGCGATAAAAGCTCTAGTAATGCCTTCTAAGATATTATCAGAAGCTAAAGAGCTAATTAATTTACCATTGCGTACTATGAAAAGGTTCATCGCAGAGCCTTCTGAAACGAAACCATCTTCAGTTAGAAATATCGAATCATCAAAACCTGCAAGCATAGAGCCAGCCTTAGCTAGAGCGGTATTTACATAACTGCCATTTACTTTAGCTCTCGGAGGTATAGCATTATCAGATACTCGACGCCAGTTACTAATCTCTACACTTAAGCCTTTCTGAGTATCTACGTAGTCACCCAAATCCAAAGAAGTTACTACGAAAGATTCATCATGTTCTGCATCTGCACCTTTAGTTACCAGAGAAGTGCCTATTCGTAAGGATGATTTAAACCAGCTAGGTCTGATATAAGTGTCAGTCTCAGGTTTATTTTTTTTCATTAAATCTATGACTATATTTAGCATTTCTTCGACACTGTAGTATGGCTGCATGCGTAAAATCTTACAGCTGTTCATAATCCTTTCTAGGTGAGGCTTGGCTTGAAGTAAATTTAATTGTCTTTTCTCTGGATTCCAGTAAGCTCTGATTCCTTCAAAAACAGCTGTTCCGTAAAGAAAAGCATGTGTCATAACGCTAATTTTTGCATCTTCAAATTTGACGAAATCTTTGCCTAAAAAAGCATATTCATGAATAGCCATAGTCATATAAGTATAAAATATTTGAGACTGAAAAATTCATTCTTTAAGCTGATTCTTTTTTAGGAAGAAAGCTCTAAGATTAACCAAAGACAATGGTGTCGAATTCTACTCGGGTTAGTTTTACTACAGTTCCAGTGGGTAAGCCTAAAAATGATAAGGCTTATCAAGAAAAGCAGGTTCCGATTAATGACGCTCCTTTTCAGTTACTCAGAAATGAAAAGCAAGGTGAGAAAAACTCTACAGCGAGGCAATCCGTGATTCATACCCTGCATCAGGCTCCGCAGCGTGATGATAAATCTCCCATCATCGCTATAGTAAATCGTTTCCCGCATGTTCCACCTCATGAAAGCAATTTACATTTTATGATTGCCCCGAATAGTGAAAAGTTTCATACGCTTGAGAGTATTAATCCAGAGCTCTTAAACCCTATGTCTAAAACTGCTTTGGAGTTTTTAAAAAAGGCTCCAGTGGGGGCTTTAGTTTTAACTCATGAAACTGATCACGATATGGTCGATTCACCTAAAAGAACACATAAAAGCTGGAAGCAAATACACTGGCACTTTAGGCATACGCATGAGGATACTACTAAAGAAGTTTTGGCTAAGGATGATGATTTGAAGCCTTATGGTGAAAGGTTGCTTGAGTTGTTTGAAAAAGAAAAGCCTTTGGGTAAAGGGTTTGATTCTAAAAGTTCTGGTTTTGATTTGATTTTAACTTTAGCTTTTCCTGAAAAGGCTGAGGATTTGACTCGTAGTTTAAAAATTCTAGATCGCTGGTTGAGAAATACTCAGCCTTTAATTGCTTTAGAGCAAAAAGATCAAATTAAGGATGAAGAGTTTATGCATAAACCGATTCATACTATTGCTATGCGTAAAAATCTCGCTGGTGATTTAGAAATAGGACTTATGCCTCATATTAAATCACCTAATTTCACTCTTGAAGCTGATGGTAAGACTTTTAATGGTGTTACTGTAGAACCTTTTGCTAATGCACTAACTAGAGTTCCTGTAGATGATAGTTCTTCAGATATATTACGGGTGAATAATAGTATAGATACTATTTCTCAATTAAAGCAGCTTTTAAAAGCTGTTCAATAACTGACATATCTTCTAATGTTGATAGATCACCTTCAGGGATTTTGCCTTGAGCAATTTCTTTAAGAATGCGACGCATTACTTTTCCTGAACGAGTTTTAGGCAAGGATTTTGTTCTTATGATTCGCTCTGGTCTGGCGTGAGCACCGATTTCATGAGCGACATGATCTTTTAGAATAGTTTCTAAATCTTTTTCTTGATTGGAGACTATAAAAGCTATTATTCCCTCACCTTTAATGTCATGAGGAATAGAAATAACAGCGGCTTCTGTTACCACAGGATGTTTAGCTAGTGCAGTTTCTATTTCAGCAGTACCTAGTCTATGCCCTGAGACATTGATTACATCATCATTGCGTCCGCCGATCTTGATATAAGCTGCATTTCTAGGGTGATTCATTAATTCTGAATTAGCTTCTATTTTTACTATTTCTGCAAGATCACCTGGTAAATAAGAATTGGGAATTTTTGACCAGTAAGCTTTTATAAAGCGCTCTGGATTTTTATATACTCCTTTAAGCATACCAGGCCAGGCTTGACTAACATGTAATAAACCCTCTTCGTTAACTTCTGCACTTATGCCAGGTAAAGATGGCCCTGCTACTCCAGCTAAGGGTTTGTGTATGTTTGCTAGTGTGCTAATCATGATGCCACCAGTCTCAGTTTGCCACCAAGTGTCGACTATCGGGCATTTAGACTTACCTATATGATTATGAAACCATTTCCACGTCTCTGCTCCAATTGGCTCACCGACAGAACCTAATAAGCGTAAGGAGCTTAGATCATGCTTCTCTATATGTTCTAGACCCCAAGCTTGAAAGCTACGTATAGCAGTAGGTGCAGTATAGAAAATATTTATTCGGTGTTTCTCAATCATCTTCCAGAAGCGACTTTCATCAGGGTAATTAGGTGCACCCTCATAGATAAATATGGTCATTCCATTAACTAAAGGACCGTAAGCTAGATAACTGTGACCTGTAATCCAGCCTATATCAGCGGTACACCAGTAAATATCATCGTCCTTGATATCGAAGACCCATTTAGTAGTGAGCTTCGCCCAGAGTAGATAGCCTGCTGTACTGTGTTCTATGCCTTTAGGTCTGCCCGTACTGCCACTAGTATAGAGAATAAAAGAACTATCTGTACTATTTAGCCATTCTAGAGTCTCTAAGCTGAGTTGAGAAAGAGTCTTATTTTCATTAAAAACCACTAGATCTTTTTCGGTGTAGTGAATGTTTATGCCATATAGATTTTTAATATTTCCTAGAAGCTCAGCAGCTTTATTTAAAAATTCAAGAGACTGAGCTTTATCTCCTAAAATATTATTCTCATTAATACGCTGAAATAATACTATGTCTTTTATTGGGCTATTTTCATTAATAGCTTCATTTACTGTATTAATTAGCTCTACGATTTTAGCTCTGCGGTAAAAACCGTTTTGGGTGATTAAAAGCTTAGCTTCTAACTCTTCTATTCTGTCTTTGAGAGCAGTAGCAGCAAAACCTGCGAATACTACACTATGAATTGCACCGATGCGGGTGCAGGCTTGCATAGCGATGATCGCCTCGGGAGAGAGAGACATGTATATGCAGACTCTATCTCCTTTTTTAATTCCTAAGCTTTTAAGGTAGGCAGCGAATTTTACTACTTCATAATGAAGCTCACTATAAGTCAGACTTTTTTCTAAGCCTGCTTCATCCTCAAAAATCAAAGCTTTTTTATTAGCTCTAGCTTTGAGATTTAAATCAAGACAGTTATATGAAATA
>DAISHM010000044.1:0-7675 GCA_036822535.1 Candidatus Caenarcanales bacterium | reverse complement strand
CACCATTCTTATTCCAAAGAGCATTAAAAAGCTCTTGATAAGTGACGTATGCGTCATTAGCTCCATCTTTTGATAAAGTAAAACCTCTTACTGAAAGAAAAGAGAGCAGTTCATCTTCAATTATCCCTCGACTGGCATTCATTACAGCATAATCTATAATGGATTCATAAAAATCTACTTTAAAAACTTTAAACCAAACTCGCTTCAGGGCAGTCATAATAAGCCTCCAGAGAAACATGGAGAGATCTTTTATTTAGCTAAAAGTCTCTATGTAAGAAGTATTCCCCTAGTATCTCTAGAGATAACTGAATCAGAAGTATGGAATGTTATAAAATAATAATGGTTTGAAAGAAAGATCACTAGTTTGGTTTAGAAAAAACCTCAGAGTATTCGATAATAAGTGCCTTAGTAAGGCGCTAAAAGAATCTCAGGAAATAATATTAGTCTATGTGATTGATGAAAGGCTTCTAGAATTAAGCCCTTATGGCTTTACTAGAGCGAGTAATTTTAGACTAAAGTTTCTCTATGAATCCTTATTAAATCTAAAAAATAATCTATTGATGATGAATTTAGATCTATTAATCTTAGAGGGAAATTCTTTTAAAAATCTATCTTCACTGATAAATGCCCTGAAAATCACGGATGTCTATTATGAGAAAGATATAGCCTTCGAGGAAAGGCAGTTAGAGAAACAGCTTAAGCGTAATTTCAGAGACATAAAATTTCATAAACATAACGCTAACTATGTCTTTAATTATGAAGAAGTAAAGCATAATATAAAAAAACTTCCAGACACTTTTACTAAGTTTAGAAAAGACTATGAAAAAAAATTCATGAGTGCTGAAAGAAAAATTCAGCCAGTATATTTTGAGCATCAAGCTAAAATTTTAGAGATAAACAGTGATTTAGACATAAATCCAGCAGAAGAACTATTAATAAAAATTGACAAGCTCTCAGTGCAGGCTGACCCTAGAGCTACTTTCGTTTACCAAGGTGGGGAAAACATTGGTCTAGATAGAATTAAGCAGTATATCTGGGAACAAAAATCTATCAAAAGATACAAAAAAACTCGTAACGAGCTTATGGGCAGAAACTTCTCTAGCCGCTTCTCAGCCTGGTTAAGCCTAGGCTGTATTTCAGTAAACCATATTATGTATGAAATAGAAAAATTTGAGAAAACTGAATTAGAGAATGATTCTACTTATTGGTTAAAATTTGAACTCTTATGGAGAGAGTATTTCAGGCTAGTTTATGGGAAATATAAAATTGAAGTCTTTAAACTAAAAGGGCCGTATAATCGTGAAACCTATAGTAATTTAGACAGCTCAATCTGTGAGAACTGGATGCAAGGTAAAACTGGGGAAAATTTTATTGATGCCAATATGATTTCCCTAAATCACACTGGTTATATGTCTAATCGAGGCAGGCAGAATGTAATCAGCTACCTAATTCATAATTTAAAACAAGACTGGCGCTTAGGAGCGAGCTACCTAGAACACATGCTAGTGGATTATGATCCATTTAGTAACTGGCTAAACTGCGCTTATATAGCAGGTCTGCTTGCTACCGATAAGGCTCATGTATTTAATGTTAAAAAACAAGCAGAGGAGTACGATCCGAAGCAAAAATTTGTCAAACACTGGTTATAATCATCATTTTAAGCTTCTAAACTTTTCGTAAGGAAAAATGCATCTACCGTATTTAAAGTTTTTTCTTCACCATCTACTACACGAGTAAAGCTACTAGTCAGGCTTACATCATTACCATGCTTATCCTGCCTTTCCCCGACATTACCTTCGTATTGAGTAGAAATAGAAGTCACCCCCATTTCCTCTAAACCTTTAATTTCGCCTTCTCCGATTTTTCCGTCACCATCTAGATCAGCCCAAATCTGCAACTCTTTATAAATCTCATCTTTCGCATCTATACTACCATCTTGATTTAAATCATACTTGGCAAGCTCTTCATAACCATTTGCAGCACCATTTTGATCACCAAAGAGTTCTTTCCCTGAATCAATTTCACCATTATTGTTTTTATCTAAAACCAAAAAAGCATCATCAAAGCCTTGACCAGATTTAGTCCAAGATGTTTGATCTAAATTACCATCACCATCTATATCGAAGACAGTACCATCTTCGTTAGAAGTGAGTTCAATACCATCACCATCCATATCTAAAATAACTGGAGAAGACCATCTAAATGTAGATTCAGCGACCGTATAATTTTTTCCATTAAGGTTAATAGTTTGCCCCTCAATGCTGTTATTGGGATTAGGACCATTATGAGCAGCATCAGCCCAAGTATTTCCCTGTTCATTATATTCGCCCAAAACCTGTCCAGTACTAACACTAATCACCAGAGACGTAGTCGCCAATCTCTCTCAATCTTCATCAGACATTTTTTCATAATCTGATCTAAACTAAGCATCATTTTCAGTGTTCTGATTACCAGAACCATAACCATTATCTAGACCTGAAATCCCACCAGCATCTCCAATTAAATCACCTAAGCTATGACCAGCATGCCCCCCCACGATTATGACGTTACCACCGACTTTACGTTCGTTATAATCATCGACTGCTTTATATATCCAATCCTCTGAATAAGAACCCTTTGCATAAAAATCATCCCAAAAAGCAAGAGCTGCTGGCGGCGGCGGCGTATCAGGTTCGATCGTTACTCCAGAGACTCCCACTCCATTTGAATTAATCTGAGAACTAAGCTCGGTAACGCCATTACTCAAATCAACATTATTTCCTGTGGCAGAATCATTAGTGACTAAGCTGCTTGGCATAGAATCATCCGTATCACTATAAGTTTCAAAACCCAAACTAGTTCTAAGCTCACTAATCCTATCGCGACTACTTATTAAACCTCTATCCTCATCTGTAGAATCATCTTCTGTAACTGAATTAAAATTATTAACCTCAGTGTTTATGCCCGATATATTATTAATATTCAAATTCATAAAAACATCCCTTTACTTGGAAAAATACAAGATGTTTAGTTGTAACTTACTTAAATTAAAAACTCGTTAAAGTCATTTTTTATCCCGTCCCTGATTTATCAAAGAGCTTTTGACTGCACTAGGCTTCTGCTCAGTCTTTACAGGACTACTAGTCTTAGTAGATTGTGCTGGAGCTTTCGCTGTAGTCTGCTTAGCCTTAGGATCTAAAGATTCAGGCTCCTTAGCTAAAGATTCTTTACTTAAAATAGACCCATCATCTATAGCATCAGCGATAAGCTTAGCCTCATCTTGAGCTGCCTCTAACTGCTTAGGTAAAAGGGTTACAGCTAGAGAATCTCTTAATTGTATAGCCTCTCTATGCCCATTACTCGCTGCAATTAAGAACCAAATATAAGCCTGTTTATAATCGTGCAAAACACCACGCCCCTTATAAAACATATTACCGATATTATACTGAGCGACCACATGGGCTCTAGAAGCAGCTTTTAGATACCAAGAGAAGGCTGTCCTAAAGTTTTGTATAACTCCCTGACCATTATCAAACATTACCCCTAAACTATTCTGTGCTGGAGCATAACCTTTATCAGCCGCTCTAAGAAAGCTTTTATAAGCTCTCTTAAAATCAGTTTTCACCCCTTTCCCTTTATAGTACATAAGCCCTAGGTAGTACTCTGCGACTATATCATCACGCTTAGCGAAGTCCTCCGTACAATTCAGAGAATTAGTATAATCTTTAGCAGCGAAACGCTTATAACAAGCACTTTTCAGATAAGCACTAGATTTCTCCATATCATAACTCTGTGCTTGACTGGGATAAGCATAGAGATAAAAACTAATCGAAGTAAGCAGTGTAAAGAATTTAAAAATTTTTAGAGAGAAAATGTTTTTCATAATAATCACCATCCATCATTAGCCTTAATATACTCTTCGTCATCTAAATCACTCTGTAAAATGCTTTCAAGCTCTAAATTCCTCTGCTTCGCAAAGCTAATCATGCTTTCTTCCTCCTCAAAAAAATGAAAAGATTCATTTAAAGTTCTTTCATCATGTAACATAAACTGTTTCGCTTTAAAACTAACAGTAAACGCTCTTTTACCTAAAGTCTTCATAATTTCCTCTGCCATTACTAAAGAAGAGTCAAAAGTCTCTCGACGAAAGTAATATACCCCAGCTTTATGCAGCTCATACGCATGGCGGCGATTACGCGCTCTAGCAAAAATTTTCAAATTAGGAAATTCTTTTTTAGCTAAATTTACTATCTCTAGAATCTTCTCCGTATCATCAATAGCAATAACAAATAACCTAGCTTTATCAGCTCCCGCATTTTTTAAAAGATCTAGATTAGAAGGATCTCCATAATACACTTTACGGTTAAAACGCCTGAGTAAATCTATCTGATCGGGATCTGTCTCTAATATAGTTACACTTACCTTCTGTGCAGTAAGGAATCTACCAATAATCTGCCCAAAACGCCCATAACCAGCGATAATAACAGGATTATCATTATCTTCAATTAAATCAAAGCTCTGATCTAAATTTTTAGTAAAGAATCTAGGACTAATAAATCTATCATTTAAAATCATTAAAAACGGGGTAAGCAGCATAGATAAAGCGATTAACAGATTTAAAAATGCACTTTCATCTAAACTTATAATTTTCAAATCACTACTCAGCTTAAATAAGACGAAAGCAAACTCACCACCCTGAGCTAAAGCTATAGCAAAAGTAGTGTTTTGTATATTTTTTAAATTAAAAAATCGTCCAAGCAGCAATAATACAGCGAGCTTTACTAAAATTAAAGCCGTAAGAGCAAGGCTCAAATCTATAGGCTTAGTCATCAATAAATAAAACTTTATACACATACCTACAGAAATAAAAAATAAGCCCAAAAGCAGTCCCTTAAAGGGAGCTATATCAGTCTCCACTGTATGTTTATACTCAGAGCTAGCTAAAACTAGCCCAGCTATAAAAGCTCCTAAAGCCGCAGAGACTCCTAAATACTGCATTAAGATAGCTACACCGACTACCACTGCAAGAGAAGTAGCAGTAAAGACCTCTCGCTGATTTGTTTTCGCCACGAAACGAAATAAATAATGTGAAAAATATTTTCCTAAAATTACTAGAACTGCAATAACTAATAAAACAATTAGTACATGTTGAGAGCCAGAAAATATACTCTCCAAATCAATTTCACGAAAACTAAATGAAGATAGCTTAAGGCTATTTTCGCTACTTAAAAAAGGTAAAACAAGTAAAAATGGGATTACAGCTATATCCTGTAAAAGCAATACAGAGAAAGCTGATTCACCGGCACGAGTCTGCATCAATTTTTTCTCTTCTAGTATCTGTAAGACTAAAGCCGTAGAAGAAAGCGATAAAATCATCCCCACTCCTAAAGCAAAGTTAAAATTAAAGCCTAGAAGCCTTATTAATACAGTGAATAAAACCGTAGTAAATAAAACCTGTAAGACCCCCAAACCAAGTATCAAACGACGCAAACGCCATAGCATAGCAGGTTCCAACTCTAGACCTATAAGAAAGAGCATCATTACCACCCCAAATTCAGCGATTTGCTTTATCTCTTCAGCGTTACTAATTAAGCCTAAGCCAAAAGGCCCTATTAAAATACCGACACTTAAATAACCAAGAACTGAACCTAAGCGAAAACGCCCAGCGAGAGGCACTACTATGCAGGCAGCAGCTAAAACCAGAAAAGTATGGAGAAGAAAACTATTATCCATTTTTAAGTAAATCTCTAATTAATTCACAGTAATTACTAGCATGCCCTGAAATCATCTCATCATCAGCCTCTCTAGCACTATGTAAAACAAAGGGTTTTAGGTAATTCATCCCACAGAGATTAGCAGTCTGCTCAAATGGTCTTAGTAATTCAGCTATAGTGAAATTATTATAACCAGCAGCTTGATAGGCAGAAGCTGCTCCACCACTACTAATCGCACTCATCAGCATTTTACCCTTCAGAGCATTTCCTCCAGCAGCATAAGCCCAACCACGCTCTAGGACTTGATCTAACCATTCTTTTAAAAGAGCAGGGGCACTATACCAGTAAAAGGGATGCTGAAAAATAATTAGAGAAGCTTTTTCCATAGCTGCCTGTTCATATTTAATATCTATAAAAAAATCTGGATACATTTCATAAAGATCATGAATTTTTACATTTTGAATAGCACTAGAAGCCTCATACAGAGTTCGATTCACTCTTGATTGCTCAAGTTTAGGATGAGCTAGAATAATTAGAGCAGAGTTCATACTAAGATATTTTCATAAAAAGCTCCATACGGCAATTCTGGATCTTTGAAAGCTTAAATAATCAAAGCTAATCAATAAGATAAGCTATACTAATAGTATTATCATAAGATAAAATCTGCCTTCGCTGCTTTAGCAGCACCAATCATGAAAATATTAATCATCACCTGTATTCCTCTGCTAAGTATCTTCTTACTAAGCATAAAAAAATACAGCAGAAAACTTTTCTATATAAGCGTTTGCAGCTTAAGCCTTATTAACATCGCCTTACTAAGCACACTAGCAAATCAATTTCAGAAGATTAGCCTATGTTCTTTTCTCGTAATTCTTTTAGATAAATATTCTTGGTTTTTCGTAATCGTAATCAATGTTTGCTGGCTACTGACCACCATATATAGTTTTTCCTTCGTTAGATACGATTTTCAGAAAAAAGCTAAAAAATTCCATTTTTACTTAAGTCTAACTCTATTTACGGCTACTGGATCGAGCTTCGCTGGAAATTTAAATACTCTTTTTTTCTTCTATTTACTCAGCATACCTTTAATCTATCCACTCATCACACTCAGAGAGAATGAGGAAGCTAAGAAAGCAGGTAAAAACTATCTACTTAATAATCTAGCACCAGCTTTACTTATACTGCTCCCGACCATAATACTCTGCAATTATTTAACTCATAACGCTAATTTCTCAGATCCTATCCCAGAGAGCTTTTACCAAAGACCATACTTAACAAGCTTAGTCTTAGCTCTATTTATCATAGGTATGTCTAAAAACTGCATCTTCCCTTTTAATCGCTGGCTCCCAGCTAGCACCCCTGCACCAGCTCCAGTCACAGCCTTACTACACTCAGTAGCTGTAGTTAAAATAGGCTCTATATCTTTAATTAAGATTGTCGTCTATATTTATCATTTAGATTTTTTATACAAGCTTAGTCATAATTTTTTCATGACAGGCTGGCTTACTTATTTGTGCGGCTTTAGCGCTCTGTATGCAGCTTTCAAAGCATTAAAGACAGATAATTTAAAAGTGAGATTTTCAGAATCTACAGTAAGTCAGCTCTCTTACATTATTACAGCCATATTAACAGCTACACCTATCGCTATATTAGGTGCTAAATTACACATCATCACCCACTCTATCGCTAAGTCCTGCCTCTTTTTTATCGCAGGATATTATAATTCTATTTATAAAACAGTGAGTATTAAAGAGATATCACAGATAGCCACGAAGAAAAAACTACTAAGCCTTTCTATAATAATCTCAGGTTTATCTATAGCAGGCTTTCCTTTCCTCGCGGGCTATCTCAGTAAAGATTTAATGTTAGTCGAGGAACTACACTCAGGGAATTACGCTGCCGCCTTTTTCTTAATTTTAGGTAGCATACTAAATCTAATGTACATTTTCCCTTTAGCTTAAGCTTCCTTTATGGGGATAGAT
>DAISHM010000043.1:2467-7690 GCA_036822535.1 Candidatus Caenarcanales bacterium | reverse complement strand
CTGAAAATCACTTGGGGCTGTTGTATTTTTACTCCTAAAGCTCAGACCCCGTTTCAGAGCTTCGGTATAGATAAAAATAGCGAAAAAAAATTACAGAATATTATTAAAGGTCTAAGACAATCTGGCTTAGAAGTACGTCCTGAAAGCTACAAAAGGACACAGATTCAAGCTTTAATTTCACGTGGCGATAGATCACTTAGTAAGATGTTTTTAGAATTAACAGAATTAGGTGATGATCCTAGTTATGGAGATTATAAAAAAGCTGTTTCTAAAGAAGCTTTTGAGTATTTTATTTTTGAAAATTGGTCAGAAAAATATTTTGAGCATATAAGCCATTTTTATCCATGGCAGTATTTAATTAGTGAAGAACAATCTAATATGCTAAAGAAACATGCTTTAGATGCTGAGGAGAAGGCTATATAATAAACGCTTAGATGCTTTTCACTCTCGCTAATTTAGTAAGTCTGCTTAGGGTTCCGCTAGCTCCTTTAAGCTGTTATTACTTTTTCAGCTGCACTAAAAGCAGCTACGAGACTATGCTTTTCTCCATCATGGTACTTTTAGTAATCGCTCTAGATGGCCTAGATGGAATTATTGCAAGAAGCATGAAACAAGAAAGTGCTATAGGAGCTAAATTTGATATTTACTGTGATCGAGTGGTAGAGCTGATTTATATAGCTTTCTTTAGCTTCATAGTTAAAAATTTAGATAATTGGGTTTTTTATTTTTTCCTCTTAAGAGGCTTAATTGTAGATACTTTGAGCTTCAAAGACGATAAACCTTTAGGAAAAAGCTTCCTAAGATCTAGTCGTTTTATGAGAGCGGTCTCTGGCATTTTAAAAATTCTAATGTTCACTGGACTTGCTTGGAGTCCTCTCTATGTCTCAGAGTTAGTCGCTAAACCGCTTTTAGACTTTAATATCATTTCTATAATAGTATATTTAATGGTTTTAACTTCATTTCTCAGAGGACTTCCTACAGTTACGGACTCATTTAAAATTCGCTCGCAGACAGAGGGGTAGAATCGATAGGGGAATTAACTAGTTCCAATAACGCTTTAAGAAAGCTTCTCTTCCAGAACCTCTTCTATAGAGCTGATAGTGCATAGAGTTTTTTTCATAATACTTACAGTGATAATCTTCTGCTATATAAAATTCTTTTATCGGTAAAATCTCTGTCACTATTGGTTTTGAGAAAATATGAGACTCAGCTAAAGCTTGTTTAGAAGCTTCTGCCACTAATCTTTCATCTTCAGTAGAATAAAAAATAGCTGATTTATACTGCGGGCCTTTATCTGCGAATTGACCATCTGGATCAGTAGGATCTATTTCACGCCAGAAAACATCTAATAGCTCTTTATAACTAATTAAAGCCGCATCATAAGTGACTTCTATCGCTTCATAATGAGCAGTTCTACCTGTAGACACCGCTTCATAATTAGCATTATAAGCCTCGCCACCAATATATCCAGGCAGGACTTCCATCACACCTTTAACTTTAGCGAAAGTACTTTCTGTACACCAGAAACATCCACCTGCGAAAACAGCTTTTAAATACTGTGACATACAGTATTATATTCTACCAACATCAATTAAAAGCCTTAAAGTATCAGCCTGAGTAGTTAAAGATCTTTGATTTGCCTCATAATTACGCAGCACCTTAATCATATCAGTAGAAGATTTGACAGCACTTACATTAGATTCTTCTAGAAAACCCTGATGGAAAGTATCACCTACCGCCTGTAACATCACCATCCCATCATCACTTAAATCAAATTTGTCACCCGCCATTCTAAGTATTCCAGCGCCTTGAGGGAATTTAAAAGTCCCCAAACGAGTTACTGGATTGCCATCCGTAAGCAGACTACCATCTTTAGCGATACTAATATCAGAGATATTACGCATATTTAAAACTATCGGAGAAAGACCCTGATCTAAAAGCTTGTCACCGTGAGCATTAGTGATATAACCATCTTTATCTACACTAAAATGACCATTTCTAGTGTACTGTATATCAGCATCTGGAGTCTCTACTGGAAAGAAACCTTCACCTGTAATCGCTATATCTAAAGGGTTATTAGTTAAGCGTAATGAACCTTGTGTAAAACTGTTATGAGTAGAATGAACATTCACTCCAGATACCATAGTACCTAAAATTTGATTATCATCATCACGTACTAAATTAGGTTTAAAACTTCTAAAAGAGACCTTCTCAGCCTTAAAACCTGTAGTGTTAATATTGGCGAGATTATCAGAAAGAATCTGCTGCTCTAAAGCATTCATCTTCATCGCACCACTCGCTGAATAAATTCCTCTTAGCACTATATAGTTATACGTAGCTTCTAGCTGACTTTATCTAGATAGATTTCCCGAAAAGCTTTTAGCTGAATAATCAAAATAGTGGATTTTAATATAGTATTACTTAGATATAATACTTCTCATGGAATGCAAACACAGAGCAGATATAGGAATTTTTGGTGGCAGCGGCTTATATTCTTTTTTAGAAAAAGTTACGCCAATTAATGTAGAAACTGAATACGGATCTGCCTCAGATAAAGTATTTCTTGGTGAATACGCTGGCAAAAAAATAGCTTTTCTACCACGTCACGGCAGAGAGCATACTATACCTCCTCATAAAATTAATTACCGAGCTAATGTAACTGCTTTTAAAAAACTAGGTGTAAGTTCAGTTATCTGTCCCTGTGCGGTAGGTAGCCTACAGAAGCATATAGAACCTGGATCCTTTGTGATCGCGGATCAATGGGTAGATAGGACTCACGGTCGTATTGATACTTTCTTTGATGGGCCTGTGGTAACTCATGTCAGCCCTGCTTATCCTTATACTGAAGAATTACGTCAGCTTGCGATTAAAGCCTGTGTAGATAATGAAATTAAAGTGCATAGTAAAGGTACAGTAGTAGTAATTAATGGGCCGAGATTTAGTAGCAGAGCGGAATCTGAGTGGTTTACTAAAATGGGCTGGGATATTATTAATATGACACAGTACCCAGAGGCACACTTAGTAAAAGAGGCTGGAATGGCATGTGTAAATATCTCTTTAGTAACAGATTACGATAGTGGTCTAGTCGCAGACTGCGAGCCTGTCAGTCATAATGCGGTTATGGCTGTTTTTAATGAAAATATAGATAAGCTAAGAAAAATGCTTTTCACCCTAATTGAAAATATCCCAGTAGGTGAATATTGGGGTGCAGATAAAGTTTTAGAGAATTCTAGATTTTAAATTATGCTTAAACTCTTTAGCTAAGAGAAATTAGTGAAATTGAATTATAAAAAAGAGAGGGACTGGTTTAAATCAGTCCCTCTCTTTTTATGTCTAAGATTAACTTTTAAAGTGGTCTTTGATTGATTCTCACTATTACCACTGGATTTAGAGGATCGTCATCTTCTACCTCAAATTGCAGGAAGTTCTGTAATTGTGGATTATAAGTACGATCTGGGTGCAAGATAAAGTAAGAAGGGAAAGTAGGAATAAAAGCACCACTTAACTTTAATACATATCTGTGACCCTGCTGTAAATTAGAAGCTGTAAATGTAGTATTAGAAGTCATTACTTTAGTGAAATAACTATGATCAGCAGTGAAATCTATATTAGTACCAGCTAAAACACCTTTAGCAGTAGTTAAAGAGACTGGTATACTACCTGTAATTTTAGAAGCATCTATACTCACGATTTTACTATTAGTTATGCTGTTATCAGCAATATCTACAGTCTGTATAGAGCCATCTATAATAGAGCTAGAATTTACGCTGTTAGATCCTACAGTGAAAGAAGAGAACACTGATGGATGAAGATCTTCTGCCAAAATAGACTGATTTACTATTTTATTAGAATTAACAGAATCATTAGCCAAATCGACTAAAGCTACTGTACCATCTGCGATCTTAATTGAAGTAACAGCACCTAAAGCTAATCTATCCTGAGTAATAATCGCTAAACCTAGATCTACTGTTTGAATAGTACCATCATCGATTTTATCGCTAGTAACTGCATTTGGACCTAATTTAATATTAGTTACCGCATTATTACCGATATTGATAGCAGTAACCGCATTCAACGCTATTTTATTTGTGGTAACACTGCCGTCAGCTAAATCCACTGATTGAATAGTGCCATCACCTATCTTAACGCTATCTACAGCACCATCTGCGATTTTAGGGTTAGTAACACTGCCATTCGCTAAATCTACTGATTGAATCGATAAATCAACTATAGAAGAAGAGTTCACACTATTTGAACCTACTACGAATGATGAGAACACTGTCGGATCTAAATCTACTGGTAGTATTGAGCCATCTACTATTTTAGATGAGTTCACTGAATTAGTTGCTAAGTCTGCTAAAGCGATAGTCGCATCTAAAATATTAGTACTGTTAACAGTATTGTTTGCAATCTGGGTATTCGTTATAGTACCAGTAGCTAACTTAGCTCCTGTTATAGTTCCATTTGCTAAATCTGCACCCAATATAGTTCCATCAAATATCTTATCTGTAGTTACCGCATCTGGAGCTAATTTCACATTAGTCACACTACCATTCGCCAAATCTATTGTCTGAATTGAACCATCAATTATAGATGTAGAGCTTACTGTGTTTGAACCTACTACGAATGATGAGAACACTGTCGGATCTAAGTCTGCTGGCAGAATTGAACCATCTAAAATATTAGTACTGTTAATCGTATTATTAGCGATCTGTGTACTAGTTATAGTCGCATTTGCTAGCTTAGAGCCTGTTATAGTAGCATTCGCTAAGTCTGCATTTACTATAGTACCGTCTAGAATCTTATTACTAGTTACCGCATCAGTCGCTAGTTTATTATTCGTTACGCTACCATCTGCTAAATCTACAGTCTGAATTGATGCGTCAATTATAGATGTAGAGCTTACTGTATTTGAGCCTACTACGAATGATGAGAACACTGTCGGATCTAAATCTACTGGTAGTATTGAGCCATCTACTATTTTAGATGAGTTCACTGAATTAGTTGCTAAGTCTGCTAAAGCGATAGTCGCATCTAAAATATTAGTACTGTTAATCGTATTATTAGCGATCTGTGTACTAGTTATAGTCGCATTCACTAGCTTAGAGCCTGTTATAGTCGCATTCGCTAAATCTGCATTTACTATAGTACCATCTAAAATTTTATCGGTAGTAACTGCATCTGGAGCTAGTTTAGGATTAGTTACGCTACCATTCGCTAACT
>DAISHM010000043.1:0-2367 GCA_036822535.1 Candidatus Caenarcanales bacterium | reverse complement strand
GTAGTAACTGCATCTGGAGCTAGTTTAGGATTAGTTACGCTACCATTCGCTAACTCTGTAGTGCCTACAGAACCAGGACCAGGAGCACCTATGTCAGATAATCTTGCAAGTGTACCACTACCTGCTGGTAATAGTAATGTTACGTTTGAGCCATTAGACTGGAATACTGCATTATGTAAACCATCAAAGGTTATCGCTTGACCACTCGCTCCTATATTATTACTCACTAACTTCTTATTATCAAAAGCGTTTAATACTGATGTAGATAAGTCTGTCAGAGCGATAGTACCATCTGTAATATTAGTCGAACTAATGGTATTAATCGCTATATCCACACCACCGATAGTACCATCCGCTATATCTGAACCAGTAATAGTACCATCTAGAATTTTATTACTAGTTACCGCGTCATTAGCTAGTTTATTATTCGTTACACTAGCATCTGCTAAATCATTAGTAAAGATAGACGCATCAAGAATATTTGCACCAGTAATGGTATTAGCTGCTATATCAGCTGCGGTAATACTAGAGTTAGCTATATCACTACCAGAAATAGTACCATCTTGAATATCAGCACCAGTAAGGCTTTCATCTATTACTTTAGAAGAATCCACTGAGTTTGCAGCTAACTTCACTAAAGTAACAGCAGAATTAGCAAGTTTATTAGTAGTAACACTGCCATCTGCTAAATCAGCTGTCTGAATAGTACCATCTAAAATTTTATCGGTAGTAACCGCATCTGGAGCTAGTTTAGGATTAGTTACACTACCATTTGCTAACTCTGTAGTGCCTACAGAACCAGGACCAGGAGCACCTATGTCAGATAATCTTGCAAGTGTACCACTACCTGCTGGTAATAGTAATGTTACGTTTGAGCCATTAGACTGGAATACTGCATTATGTAAACCATCAAAGGTTATCGCTTGACCACTCGCTCCTATATTATTACTCACTAACTTCTTATTATCAAAAGCGTTTAATACTGATGTAGATAAGTCTGTCAGAGCGATAGTACCATCTGTAATATCAGCACTAGTAATAGTACCGTCTGCTATATCAGCACTGATTATAGTGCCGTTTAGAATTTTATCTGTAGTTACCGCATCAGCAGCTAATTTAGGATTAGTTACACTGCCATTCGCTAACTCTGTAGCGTCTATCGAAGATGGTGGTAAGCTACCTAAATCTTCTAAACGAGCTATAGTACCATTTGCTGAAGGCATATTTAAAGATACTGCTGCTGTACCATTTAAGGTTACATCATTAACACCAGTCAGAGTAAGGAATTTACCAGGGTTAGTAGTACTTTCTAATTTTTTTACAGCATCTGAAGCATTTGGATTTAAAACAAAATACTTACGTACACCATTAGATGTAAAGTATAAATTTCCAGCAGAATCGAATTCAAAAGCACCATTTAAAGGAGATGAGATTAACGGAGCTGGTCTAAATCTCATCAAAGGCAATGCTACTGTATCATTACCAGGAGCTATATCTAAAGTAGCTTGTGGAGTATCTTCATTAATACCAATTCTTCTGTTAGAAGTTATAACCATAACTGGAACAGAAGGATCTTGGCTAGAAGTTAAAGCCATGATATTACCATTTTCTAAAACTAAAGGAAACTCTGAATCAATAGAAGTGTTACCGCCTGTACCTGAGCCAGAACCACCATTTGAGCCACCACCATCTACGGAATTATAGGCTACTTTTCTTCTCTGTAAAGGCGCTCTGAGACCTGAAGGCACTACTGGAATATTAACTTCTACAGTACCAGAATCCTGATCTGGAATTACGGAAATAGCTTTAGCATTACCACGAGTATTAGCAGTCCACTTAACGTTATTTACTAAAAAGTCTAGAAAAGCCTCATTATTAGAATTATTAGAACCATTTGAAAGGCTTTGAGCTTGGCTAGTAGTAAATGAACCAGAAGCTTTTAAATTAAAAGAATTAGTTAAAGCTAGTTTATCATCAGCAGTAAACCATTCTACATAAATCTTTTTTGAACCACTAAAAGGCTTGATATCTAAATCGACTACATAGTCTTTAGCATTCTTAGCTTTAGTGGGATATTTTACATAAGTTCTAGAGATGATTTCTTTTTCACCTGAATTATTAACTTCATAAGCACGATAAGAGAAAGTCTCTTCTGTGGAATTAGCCGGAATTAAATTTCTAGTATCTAGTCTTAATCTAACTTTAGTATTACTTTCAGGAAAGACTTTTAATAAATCAGTATCCTGAACATAAGTACTGATCTGGCAATTACCAGAGCCACACTCTAAGGGCACATATTCTGCGCTCACTGGCCTAATCCACGTAATCGAAGTCCCGAAGACTATCGCGACTAATATCTTCAACTCT
>DAISHM010000042.1:0-7701 GCA_036822535.1 Candidatus Caenarcanales bacterium | reverse complement strand
TTCATGAGTCCATAACAAATGCTTTACATAGTGGAATTGGTATCGCAGAAGCTATATCTTCTAACACTAGTGTAAAACAATTTGCAGATGAGACTTTCCCCGCAATACAAAGAGACTTATCTAGCTTAAATTTAATCTTCAAACTCCGCTTTGGAGAAATCAAAGATGAAGATCTAGATGCAGTATATGAAAATGGGAAAAACCTCCTACATAAGCTAATCGAACAAGATGACCCAGCAAGATTAAAGAAAGCTCTTAAAGTTAGTACCAGAACTATCAATGCTAAAGACACTTCTGGAAATTCTGTTTTTGACCATGCTTTTGACAAAAAGAGAGCATCAGTGCAAGATCATAAATTATTAAGCACCGCAATCTCTAAAGAAAAATTAAATAGAACCCAAAATATCCTAAATGAACTCATCGAAACTGCGATTAAAGCTAATGTTAAATTAGATTTCAAAGAAAGCTTAGATGATCTCTATAAATATGCTCTAAATACTAGAAGCCAAGAACTCTATTTGTTCCCTAAAGCTATAAATATGGCTGAGGCTGAATGCGATGATCCGATTTTCTCTAGAACAGGCGAGGACATTTATCTAGAAGCATTAAAAGAAAAAGATACGGAGAAGCTTAGAATAGCTATATTTAAAGGCTTAGGTGCTTCTACGCTAAATCAGCCTCAGGATAAGGCTTTTATTAAAGAACTGATAAAAGCAGATGATAGAATTTCTGTGGCTAATTTAATCGGAGCAGGGCTAGATATAAAAGGAGATGAGGGTAAAAAATTACTTGAATTCGCTATAGAAAATGAGGCTAATAGAGTAACTTTAAAGCTGCTTGAATCAGGGCTAGATGGCAGAAATTATTATTCTGAGTTTAAAGATGCTGAAGAACCTGATGCTAAAGAAGTTCTGAAGAAAATTCTTGCCCAAGTAGATGCTTCTCCAGAAGGCAGGCTCAAATGGGCTTTAAGAAAAAGACATAATAAATTAGTCCCAGAACAGCTTAAAAAGCATGATTTCAAGAATTTAGCATTAGAGAGTATTAATAAAATTGTAGAAGCTTCGCTAGGTATAGAACCTCAATCTATTACCTTTAAGATAGAGAATAAGGCTATTAGTGCAACAGCAGCTACCACTCTGAAAGCTAATACAAAAGGTTTTAAAATTATTTTAGGTAAACTAGATAAAGAACTCATTACTGATGTAAAAGATACTGATAGGGAAGATCTTTTTAAAGAAAAGTATTTAAATATACTTGCTAGCGCTAAAGCTTCTATTGAAAAGGCTAAGCCCGATTCTCAAAATGCTGAGCTTATTCAAATAATTAATCAAAGAATAAAAGAACTGAATTCAGTAGAGCCAGAGATAGAAACCATACCAGCTATTAAATCAGAAATAGTTCCAGAGACAGCACCTTCTGTGAATCAAACTTACCAAAGCGTAATTAATGAGGTGAGACGTTTAGAAAGTTCTTCATCTAATACTAATAAAGAGCCAGACCTAGATATTTTGCAGCTATTAGCGCAAGGAGGTCTCTATTTACTTTCAGAAATGGTATCTAGCCTAGCTGAAGCCAGTCGTAGAGCTAGACTGGAGCAAGAAAGCCGTGAATGGGCAGAAGCTCAGAGAAAAAGACAAGCCGCCGAAGAAGCTAAAAGAAAACAAGAAGAATTTAATGCAGCGGTGAGAGAAAATACACCAAAAGTAATCAAGGGATTAGGTATAGCTACTGCCATTGGTGGCACGATTTGGGGTGGAAGTGAACTAGTGACACATCTACAGTATAAAGATACTGATTATGCTGGCATGACTCATGAGCAGAGAGAAACTGCTAGACCTAATTTTGAGCTGCATGATGCTATTAAGCTCAGAGACCCGAGTATAGTAAAAAGTGTTTTTGATAAAAATAGTTATAAAATTGATCTAAAATATGAAAATCCTCGTGGTTATAATGCTTTCCACATAGCAGTTGAGACTGGAGTTTTAGATACAGTTAAATTCCTTTTAGATAAAGATTCTGATTTACTAAATAGAACTTCTAAAAATGGTTTAACGCCACTGCATATAGCTGCATTAACTGGAAATGAAGAAGTCTTTTCTTATCTTATGGAGAAGGGGGCTGATCTTTCACGTACGGATACTAGTGGAAAAACGGCTAGAGATTATTTAAGAGAAAAAAGTCATGAAAATATTTTAAGACGCTTCGATGGAGACTATTTTACACAGAAAGTACCAGAGTCTAGTCTCAGAGAGACTAGTTCGAATGGTGCTACTAGATTGCATGAATTAGCTGCTAGCTCTAGTAATGAATCTAGACAGCTCAGCGATTATGTTTTCTCGGGCTTAGATGTAAATGTAAAAGATAATAGTGGTAAAACCGCTCTATTCTATGCTGTGAAAGATGGTTCTATAGATAATCTTAGAAAATTAATAGATCTAGGAGCTAAT
Organism: Candidatus Caenarcanales bacterium; assembly: GCA_036822535.1. Taxonomy (GTDB): domain Bacteria; phylum Cyanobacteriota; class Vampirovibrionia; order LMEP-6097; family LMEP-6097; genus LMEP-6097. Next base: position 5,251 of record DAISHM010000042.1, on the reverse strand, counting down.
GTGAGTGAGACTGATAATAGTGGTGAAAGCTTACTGCATGCAGCTAGTGAAAGTAACAGTAGTGACGTGAAGGAAAAGATTGAATTACTCTTAGATAAAGGCTTATCAGTAAATTCTAAAGATAGTAATGGGCAAACCCCTCTGATGGAAGCAGCTTATCATGGAAATCTCTCTAGTCTTGAAACCTTTATAGAGAAAGGAGCAGAATTAAATTTAAAAGATTCTGCCGGTAAAAACGCCTTAGATTTAGCCGTAGAGAATAAATCATCTAGCACTGCTGAAAAGCTTATAAATACTGGGATAGATTTTAATACTACTGTAGATAATCAAAGTATTTTACATAGAGCTGCTGCAAATGATTTAGGGTATGTGATTACAGCTATAGTAGATAAAGGTATGAGTGTCAATTTACGTGATAGTGATGGGGAGACTCCTCTCTTTAAAGCTGCTGAATCTAACTCACCTAGTGCCTTATCAGCATTAATTGAGAAAAAAGCGGATGTGAACGCCGAGGATAATAACGTTGAAACTCCTCTATATGAAGTTAATGGCGAAGATAATATGAAAGCTCTTTTAAATGCTGGGGCTGACCCTCAGAAAGTTATTAAAAATAAAGGTAAAACGGTGATGCACTATATGATTGATAATAATAGTACTGAGCTAGAGATCATCGGAAATTACTCCCCTAGTGCTCTTAAGTATAGAGATTCTAATGGTGAGACTTTATTACATTATGCTGCCGAAAAGAATCAAGCCGACATGTTTAAACTAGTCTGGGAAAAATCAGGGATGAATCTGACTGAGACTGATAATAATGGTGACACTCCTCTTCATGAAGCGGCTTATAGAGGTAATGATAGTGTCCTTAACAGAATACTTGAAATTGTAAATGATAAATTTCCATTCTCCCGTAACGATATTTTAAATATCCGTAACAATCAGAGTAAAACCGCTGCTGAATTAGCAGAGACGCAGGGATATAGTGGTACTGCTAGCCTACTAAGATAAAATTTGAATTTATCCTAGTTCTCTAAATCCACAGATATCACTCAACATACAGCCCTCGCAGCGTGGTCTGCGTGCGATACAGGTCTCTCTACCATGAGCGATAAGCCATAAACTAAAAATATCCCAATATTTACGTGGAATCAATTTATTTAAATCTAATTCTATTTTTTCGGGGGTCTTTTCATTAGTGAGACCTAATAGTCTACTGATGCGGCTCACGTGGGTATCTACTACTACTCCAGCCGATTTTTTAAACCACTGACCTAGAACTACATTTGCTGTTTTTCTTCCTACTCCAGCTAAAGCTACTAGTTCCTCCATAGTATCTGGTACTTCTGAGTTATGCTGACTGACTAGTCTTTCTGCCATAGCCTTTAAATTTTTAGCTTTATTTTTATAAAAACCACATGATTTAATGACATTCTCTAGATCTGTGAGTTTCGCTAAAGCTAATTTTTGAGGGCTAGGATAGCGACTGAAAAGAGCTGGGGTCACTAAATTTACCCTCTCATCAGTACACTGAGCTGAGAGTATTACAGCAGTGAGTAACTCGAAAGCATTTCTGTGACTGAGATAGCACTCTACTTCTCCATATTTTTCTTCTAGGCGTTTTATTAAAACTTTGATTTTATTTTTATTAAATTCTGATTTTTTGGTGAGACTCATTTCTATAATAAATACCGAAACATTCCTAGTGCCTAGAAAAACCAAGTACCTTTAATTTTTACATCTGGATTACAGAGCTCACTTAAATTACTAATCTCTTTTTTACCAGTAATTAAAAGTTTTATTTTACTTGCCATGCAGATTTTAGCAGCTTCTACCTTACTCTTCATGCCACCTAAACCTACTTTACTGCTGCTTTCTCCAGCTAGTGAATATATGTAATCATCTATGTCTGAGACTCTTTCTATAAGCTTCGCTGATGAATCGAGATGAGGGTCTTTATCATAAAAACCACCAGCATCAGTGATGAATACTAGCTTCTGTGCTTTTAATAATTCTGCTACACGTGCTGAAAGGCTGTCATTATCACCATAGGCTAATTCCTCTGAGGTTACAGTATCATTAGCATTTACTACTGGAATTACTCCTAGCTTAAATATATTTTCAAAAGTTCCTCTGATACTATCATTTCTTTCTTTATCATCTAAGCCACTATGAGTAATTAAGACCTGACCTACGTTATAGCCATAATATTTAAAAATATTTTCATAGGCATTCATGAGACTTACCTGTCCTACAGAGGTTAAAGCTTGTTTATAAGCTAGATTTTCGGAATGATTATGGCTGAGCCCTAATTTACAAATCCCTAAGCTCATGGCTCCAGAACTGACTATAACTAAAGTGTGTCCCAGTGCTCTTAAGTCAGAGACAGCTTTAGCTAAAAGATTTATAGTCTTATAATCGACACCTACTTTAGTGTCTGTAATGGATGATGTCCCGATTTTAATTACGATAATTTCTCGATCTGTCATAATAGGGGTAAATTTATCTATTTAAAATTAATAATTCTTAAATAGATTTATATTTGAACGATGATAGCAAGACTGCCATAATAAATTTAAATGATTACACAAACAATTAATCATCTTATAGATCACACTAATCTAGATCCTAAGGCTAGTAAAGACTCGCTTTTAGTTTTAGCTAAGGAGGCTTTAGCTTATAGATTTAACTCTATTTGCATCAGACCTCAATCAGTCAGAGAGCTAGCACCTATTTATAGATGCTCTGCGGTAATTTCTTTTCCTCTAGAAAAGATGAGCTATCAGCCAGGGGAAGATAAATTAGAAGATTTTATTGATAAGTTCTTTTTAAATCCTAGTCTAGAGGCAGTTCTAGAGGAGTGTGAAACTGCTCTTCGAGACGGGGCTTTAGAGCTAGATCCAGTAATGAATCCTAAGCATTTAATAGAGGAATTGCCGATTAGCTTAAATCCTATATATCAATCGCTGACAAGTATTATTGATAGGGTATTTGATTTAGAGTCTTTATTTTTAAATAAATACGATAATCTAGAAGCGGTGGATATTTGTCTTAAGCCGATTTTTTCTTGTGAATTATTAAACGATAATCAGCTGAAATATTCAGTAGAAATACTTGCTAAAGTAGCACAGTATTATAAACTGAAGCGTGATAAATTAAATTCATCTTTGAAAATTAATATATCTTATAAAAATTCTACAGGTTTTATAGAGGTAGTTGGCTTAGCAGCACAGGCTAACCCAGACTTAATTAGAAAAATTAAAAACCTTTTAGATCTTTATGATAAAGAGCCTTATGTGCAAATCAAAGCTGCTGGCGGTATTCGCTCCTATGAAGATGCCATCAATATTATTAATATAACTAATGAAAGATTAAGTCATATCGGTACTAGTAAAGGGATTCAGCTCTGTGAGACTATATGAATTTTAATATAGAGTTTATTACTATAGAGATTATTCTAAATTTTTTTCTGGTAATGACCCGTATTGCAGGTGTTATGCTTACCATGCCGATTCTCTCTAAAGGACAGATACCTGCTCAGTATAAAATTGGCTTATCGATTATGTTAGGCACTCTCCTCTATAGTAATGCGATGTCTAATTCTTCTAGTTTGCTACCTTTAGAAGGCTGGCATCTCTTTGCTGGATTGTTTTGTGAACTTGCTATTGGTTACTTTATTGGTTTTTTCTTTAGTGTGGTATTCGATGCGATAGCGACTATGGGGCAGTTAGCTAGTATGCAGATGGGGCAGAGTACTGCTACTTTATTCGACCCTACTGTGCAAGCACAGTTAAGCCCTATGGCTAATCTTTTAGTTTTTACCGCAAACTTCGTTTTCATGCAGGCGAACGGCTTTTATATAGTTCTTTTTATACTTTCTAAAAGTTATGAGATTTTCCCGATCAATAAATTTGAAGTTGATATTGGTTTGCTGATGTCTCAGTTTTTACCTTTATTTGGGAAAATATTTTTGTATGCTTTAGAACTTTGTTTACCTTTTGTCGGTATTCTTTTAGTCTTAGATCTCTTTACTACGCTTATTTCTAAGATATTACCGCAGGCAAGTATGTTCTTTTTGATTATGCCTTTAAAATTAATTTTTGGTGCAGTTCTACTATCGATGATGCTTGGTAATTACTGGGTAAGCATGGACGCCTTTTTTACCGATAAATTAATGGATTATTTCGATGAGTTTTTTATGGGGACTAAGGCCTAGATAATCTGGTAAAGTGATTTTGCTTGTGCGTTAAAATATTGAACCCCACCATCACTGTCTGCGTACATTGCGACAGTTTGTTTAGGATTTAGAATCATTTGATCTTTATCTGGGCTAGCTGATTTCTGTAATTCTTTTCCTCTTTCCAAAAATTCAAATGCATTTAGAGATATGCCTAGGATTTGTTTTTGTATTTCTATTAATTCCTTTTTAAGATCTTCTCTATTAACGATAGCTTCTGCCTTACCTTCCGGGTTAGGCTCTGAGAATTTGATTCTTAATTGATCTGGATTATTATGCTCTTTAAAAACTTCTAATAGTTTATTAAGATCTCCCGCTCTTGCAGCTAAAGTGTCTTTGATAGTAGCTATTGATGAGGATTTACTTAGTTCATTTTTGCTTTTAGCTAAATCTGTCTCTGAGATTGTTTCTGGATGGAAAATATAATTTCTACCTTCACCATCTTGTAAGAATAATAAATCATTAGTAGCTTGCTCACGAATTGCTATAATCCCCTTATCTACGGATATTTTGTATTTTTCAGTTTCAGCAGTATAAGCAGGAATCTCGTCAGCGTAAGGTTTTAAAGGTTTTTTATGAAAGAAAGTCTTAGAAGCTGTTTCACTGTTTATGGATGACGGTGAAAATGATGGTACTTCAACTCTTTGCTTATCATTTATTTGGCTGTTTTGAAATTTTAATTCTTCTTTTTTTTGATTTTTTTCGAAGACTCTAATCGACTTAGTTCCGTTTTGAATAGAGACCTTTAATTTAATCTCTGATTCAGCTAGTCTAATTTCATCTTCTATTCGAATTGGCATAGATCTTTCATCCCTGATTATTTTTCTATCAAAAATCTTATTTTCTATACTCTCTAACTTTTCTAGACCAAAGGCATTAGATCTTAGTTTTAAAAGAGACTCTGTAGGAGTGCTTTCTGTGCTGAAATTGTGATGAGTTTTTATATCAGAAATATTTACTAGTTTTTGATTATTTTCTGAAGATTCTGAAATGCCTATAGCTTGATAATTTAGTATT
>DAISHM010000041.1:0-7722 GCA_036822535.1 Candidatus Caenarcanales bacterium | reverse complement strand
TTTATGTAATCCTCGATTACAAAATTCATACAGAAATCTTCCACAGAGTCCTCCATCGGAAAAATATCACTGCCAAGACTATCAAATCTTCTACCACTAAGATTCGAGAAATATGATGTTATTTCTTTCCTGCTCTTCTATATTATTAATGACTAATTTAACTAATTCTGCGATCTCAGCGATCTGAGTTTCAAGATTCTCATCTAGCCTTTCTAAATACAGCTTCCCCCAGGCTTCTATGCTGAAATGATAATAGGAATTGAGTTCTATGGTACTAAGGGTAAAGTCCTTACTAGTATACTGTTTATTATCTAAGTGATTTTCCACGTATATCCATTTAGTTTCAAATAATTCGCTGAGCTCATTTAAAAAAGCTGCGATTCTATCCTGATAATGGACACTAGAAAGCAGTGAATATCTACCGATTAAATCAAGAGTATTTAATTTTTTCTTTTCTTTAACCATTACTTAACTCATTTGGATTACTTAGTAGATGTATGCCAGATTTTGGATCACAATATTCTTATGCCCGAAGTAAAGAAACTGTATTTAAAGGTATGGAGGATGCTCAGTACCGCTTAGGGTTGATTGTTAAGAATAATATCAAAAATGCTAATACCGTAGGCTTTAAAGCAGTTTTTTCTAACTCTGTGTTACTCGATCCTTATAATGCAGATAAATTTAGAGATGAATCGCAAGGGGTAAATATGAAGACTCCTAACAATCCTTTGAATTTAGCGATAGATGGTAATAATGCTTTTTTCTTAGTAGAAGGCCCTAATGGCCCAGAGAGAACCAGAGATGGCAGATTTATGCTAAACGAAGATGGCGAAATAGTTAATCATGAGGGTAAAGAACTAGTTATTTTAAATAGACCTACTGATTTAGATACTAGGGATTTAATTAAACATTCAGAAGATATAGTTATAAATCGTTTTGGTGAGATCAGAGTTAAAGGTCAGTTCCTTGGAAAGATAGCTCTAGATTATCATAATCGTATGCCAGGGCAGCAAGCGAGTGTCCAGCAGGGTTATTTAGAAATGTCTAATGTTAGTCTCGAAGATAGCATTCTGAAGGTCGTAGAGCTAAAGAGACATCATGAAACTTTACAGAACATGATGGCGATGAATATGACTGTAGAAAAGTCTTTAGTAGATACCTATGGAAGAAATGTGTAGAAGATGTTTAATATACTAGCTAACGAAACTTATAACGCTGTAAACCATAACTTAGAAATGTTAGGTCAGAATGTTCAGAATATGAACATGAGCATGGCTCCTGGATATAAGGCTAAGAAAATGACTTTTCATGAGTCTTTAAATGGCTTAAGAAAAGTGGAGACTACTGACTTTAAAAGTGGTGTTTCGATTAAGACTGGTAGAGAATTGGATTTCGCTATAGATGGAGCTGGTTTCTTTGAGGTACTCCTTCCAGATGGTACTGTAGCGTATACACGTAACGGAGCTTTAAGTTTGAGTGCTGAAGGTAGATTACAGACCCCTTATGGTTATGAAATTTCTACTACGGCAGCTAAGCAAGATCTTTCTGAAGCTGATAAAATGACTTTCAGCCTAGAGTTAAGTTCTAGACCGGTTTTCATTCCAGCAGGGGTGGATATAAAATTAAATGAAAAAGGTGAATTAATTGACCCTAATAATGAAGTCTTAGGAAAGATAAATTTAGTTACTTTCACTAATTTAAATGGTCTTAAAAGTATAGGTGAAGGTCTTTATGTACCTACTCGTGCTGCTGGTGATATGAAGGATATAGCTATCGGTGATATGCGTGGTGAAACTCAGCTCAAGCAGGGCTTTTTAGAGGCTTCTAACGCTGATGCTGTTTATGCTTTATCTCAAATTTTACAGCTGAATACTGCAATTAAGGCAGAGATGAAGGTTTTCAAGACACTAGATCAAATGCACGGAGAATTAAATCAGACTATATCTAGAAACCTCTAATTAAATGGCTTTTATTAAATAACTAAGGGAAAAAAGGACAAAAAATGAATAATTACTACGGAATGAATTCAGGTTTAGCAGGGAGTATGTTAAGCGGTGCTTTCGATAACTCGATGGCATCTTCTTTCGGTTCCGCTCAAGGTGGAGCTTTCTCAAATTTATTAGGCCAATTTACTGGTGGTATTCAGCGTAATGCGAGCATGGGCATAATGCCAGGGCAGGGTACTGGAAATATGTCACCTCAGCAGATCGCTGCACAGATGAGTATGGGAGGCGGTATTAGCTCTCTTTTACCTTTACTCGGGAATAGCTTTTTACCGAGGTTAATGTTCCCTATCGCTGGTTTAATGACAGTGTTTCAGGTCGCTCAATCTGCGATGCAGATGAAGAATGATTTAGATCAGTCACGTCCTCAATTAGGTTTAGATCCTAGAGATTTAAATTATAATAAGGCAGTCGAAATGGTAGAGACGGCTAGTCTAGATGGAAAGCATTTAGGGCCTTTTGTTTAGGAAAAACCTTAGTTCTTTTTTTAACCAATCTTTCACGGTAATAGTCTTACCATCTAGCGTTCGTAATAGATATTCTTCTTTAGTGACTGAAGAGCGGCTGGCTAGCTCATCAATAAACTCTTCTGCTGTGATTTCCTCGCTGCGGAAGAAATTCTTACGTGCCCATGAGAGTTTTTTCTTTAGGTGCTTTGCTGCTTGTTTTGATTTGTATTCTTTACCGTTACGAATAAAACATAGTTTCGATTCCTTGATCCTTAAGATTAAAAAATCAATTTTTGCTTTTTAGAGATTAGCTAAATAACTTTTTTTGCTGCAAGCTTGATGAGGACTAATTAATAAAAGACTAATTGATAATAAGATACAGATTCTCGCTAGACTCATATGAGATAATATTAGCTGTGCTACAGGGAAAAAAAATAGGTATAGTAGGTTTAGGTTTAATCGGTGGATCCATCGAGAAAGCTTTAATTGAAAAACAGTCAGAGCTAGGCTTGGCAGCGGTTAAAACTGTTAGCCAGAGCCAGAAAAGGGAATATAGTATATATGATTTGGCTGACTGTGACGTGATTTTTTTATGTGCTGAGCAGTCTAAAATACTAGAGGAGCTAGATGAGATTGCTAAGATTATCGCGAAGTCTAACACTGATGGTAAAAAGCCTTTCGCTAATGCTCTTATTACAGATGTGGCTAGCACTAAAAAGAAAGTAGCAGAAAAGGCTAGAACTTTAGGTTTAGATAATTTTGTCGCAGGGCACCCGATGGCTGGTACTGAGCATCAGGGGTATGCTGCGAGCTTTCCTTCTTTATTTGAGGGCTCTACATGGATTTTAGAAGAGAGGTCAGATAGAACTAAGCTTTTAGAGTATATTATTCTAAATGTACTGAAAGCTAAAGAGTTAGTGACTTTAGACCCAGATACTCACGATAAATTGGTGGCAGTGGTGAGCCATGTGCCGATGTTACTTAGTTTTGCTTTAGCTGATTTATTAAAATCTTATCCTTTAGCAGAAAAGATAGTGGGGCCTGGAATTAAAGGTATGCTGAGGCTTGCTAAGGGTAATACTTTGATGTCTAAAGAGATATTAGCTTTGAATAAAAATAATATTAATTCAGTTTGGAAAGATTATTTACAGAGCGTAGAGACGCTTCTAGATACACCAGCCTCTATATTAGAGCCAGAGCTTAATAAGGTTAAAAAAATAGCAGAAAATGTTTGTTGATAGTGTTCAAATCAAGCTTAGCAGCGGTAAAGGTGGAAACGGTATCGCTACTTGGCGTAGAGAAAAGTATGTAGCTTATGGCGGGCCTGATGGCGGGGATGGTGGTAAGGGTGGCAGTGTTTACCTGATAGTCGATAAATCGATGAATACATTACTAGATTTTAAACACCGTTCTCTATTTAAGGCTGAAGATGGTACTAACGGAGCTAGGTCTCACTGTACTGGACGTTCGGGAGAGGATTTGTATATTCGTGTGCCACCAGGTACTGTAGTGAGAGATCTACTTGATGATAAGGTAATCGCTGACTTAACTACTGATGCTCAGGCGGTTTTGGTCGCTGAAGGTGGTCGTGGTGGACGTGGTAATGCTAGGTTTAAATCTAATCGTAATAATGCACCTTATTATTGCGAGCCAGGCGAGGCAGCGATAGAGCGTGAGCTCGAATTAGAGCTGAAAATGATAGCTGATGTAGGGCTTATAGGTTTTCCTAATGCAGGTAAATCGACTTTAATTAGCCGTATTAGTGCAGCTAAGCCTAAAATCGCTGATTATGCCTTTACTACTTTAGAGCCTAATTTAGGGGTAGTGAAAAAACCTAGTGGTGATGGCTTTCTTGTCGCTGATATACCTGGTTTAATAGAGGGAGCTAGTCAGGGAAAGGGTTTAGGGCATAATTTTTTAAGGCATATAGAGCGTACTAAATTATTAGTGCATTTAGTCGATGTTTGGGGCTTTACTGCTTCTAATATAGATAAAATTCAAGAATTTACCTATCAAGACCCTGTGCAGAATTATTACAGAATTAATGAGGAGTTACTAAGATTTAGTGATCTGCTCTCAGAAAAGAAACAAATCATCGCTATAAATAAAATAGAAGGCTATCCTGATGAAGAGTTAAGTGTAATTAAAACAAAGTTCTCTGCGATAAAAGCTGCTGATAAAAGAATCTTAGAAGTCTTTTATATTTCAGCAGTAAGTGGAGATGGTCTAGAGGATTTAGTTTCATATATAGCTGATGAGATCGATAAAGTAATTTTCATACAGCCACCAGTTTTAGTGCATGAAGATCTTTCTGCTACTGACCATGAGGATAGTGATTTTACTATAGAGTGCTTAAACACTAGAGAGGGTACTACCTGGAAGGTACGCTGCGGTAGACTAGAAAGACAAATGCGAGTTACTAATATTCGTGAAATGGAATCACTGAGATATCTCTATCGAGTTGCTCAAGGCATAGGACTCTTTGAAGAATTAAAAAGGCTAGGAGCCAGACTGGGTGATACTTTAAATATAGATGGGGCTGATTTCGAGGTAGACGAGATGGTGGTAGGTGATAATTATTCTCCAGATGATACTGAAGATTTTGATTTGCTTGAATATCCTATTAGTGGATCTAATGATAAGGCTTGAGTTTATTAGGTATAATTATTGTAATCAATGAATTAAATTCTTAGATTTTTTTGTGAAAGGGATTTTAATATGCTGAATAATTTCAAACTTTTAACTTTATTTGCTGCATTAACGGCTTTACTAATGTTTACGGGCTATTCTATAGGTGGCTCTGGGGGCTTATTTATGAGTCTAATTATGTCTATATTCATGCAGGGTATAGCTTACTGGAATAGCGATAAAATCGCTTTAGCGATGAATAGGGCAGAGGAAATCACCGAGAATGATAATCCTAAGCTTTTTCAGATGACTAAAGATTTAGCAGAGAAGGCTGCCTTGCCTATGCCTAAACTGTACATCACTCGTGATCCTTCACCGAATGCTTTCGCTACAGGGCGTGATCCAGAGCACTCTGCTGTCGCTGTCACAGAAGGGCTTTTGAGAATTTTAAATGATGATGAAGTGCGTGGAGTAATCGCTCATGAATTAGGACATATAAAGAATCGAGATGTGTTTATAAGCACTGTAGCTGCAATTATCGCTGGGACTATTTCTTCTTTAGTACAGTTTGCTTTTCTTTTTTCGTCACATCATCAGCATGATGAAGAGGGAGAGAATTCTGGATTACTGGGTTTTATTCCAGTACTTTTGACTTCGCTAGTCGCGCCTATTTTAGCCATGATTATTCAAATGATGATATCAAGGTCAAGAGAATATGAGGCGGATGCTACTGCTGCTGAAATTACTAAAAGACCAGATGCTTTAGCTAGTGCTTTATTGAAAATCTCTGATACTGTTCATCAGCAGCCACAGCCAGAGCTTTTAAAACCAGCTTATAGTTCGCTTTATATAGCTAATCCTTTTTCTGGTGATGCTTTGAAAGAGATTTTTAGTACTCATCCACCTATAGAAAAGCGTGTAGATAGGCTTTTGAGAAATTAGTTTATTGAATTAAGTACACATCTATTACCACTCCCCGCCAGCTCCTCCTCCCCCAGAAGAGCCGCCTCCGAATCCGCCAAAATCCATAAAATTAGGTATATGATTATGTCGCTGTTGCGGGCTATGACCTAAATAGGGAAATGGAATGATGGGGCTTATATAATTATCTGATCTTAGTCTTCTAGAACCATTTTTAGATATATCTATTCTCTCTCCAGTTTTAGATAAGAAAATTTCACTAAATAAAATAAAAAAGACGGGAATTAAAAAAATTAATAAAAATAAAGTGCTTTTATCTTTTCCTTTTACTTGCAGCTTTTCTGCATATTCAGTCGCAGCAAGGCTCATTAATATTGAGCTAGCCTCATCTAAAGCTAAATAATATTTTTTAGCTTTAAAATTAGGGACTATGATTTTTTCGATAATTTCTTTAGCTTTTATATCTGGTATAGCCGCTTCTAAGCCGTAGCCAGTACTTATATAGACTTTACGCCCACCTTCTTTTTCAGTGGGTTTTATTAAAATTAGGATACCATTATCCTTATCTTTAGTGCCTATGCCTAATTCATTAAAAAGCTTAGTCGAGAATTCATTTTCATCTAGACCTGCGAAGGAATCTACTATGACTATACAGAGCTGGTTTGAGGTCTTAGCATTAAATTCTACAAGCTTAGTTTCTAAGCGCAGCTCTTCTTCTTTACTTAAAAAATCAGGAAACTCTGTAGATAGATTATTTACTAATTTTTCCAGTTTAGCAGAGGCTTTAGATACTAAAGAGAATATGCTTAGTACTAAAACTATGGCTAGCACGAAGTTTAAAGCAGTTTTAGATAGTCTAGGCATCTAATGAAACTCCAATTTATAAACCATCTCCGATAGAAAGCTCATTATTAAGCTCATCTACGTCATCTTCACTGCGAGGATACAAGTCTTTTAATTTAGCTGTTACTTCTATTAGGGCTAATTTAATCCCCTGATAATATTCACCTTGTTTGAAATATTTCAGCATTAGCTTTAGTTCTTCATCCCAAAAGCTCTGAGGCAGACTTTTATGGATACCAGTATCTCCCCATATCGCAAGCTTAGAGTCCTTAACTGCGATATAGAATAAGACAGCGTTTCTCAAACGTGTCTTATGCATATTTAATTTTTTAAAAACCTGTTCTGCTCTTTTTAATGCTGCAATTTTACAAAAACCCTCAATATGAATACGGATTTCCGCATTAGTAAAGGTTTCTGCTTCACCTATCATCTTTGCAAGTTTTTTCTGCTCTTCTGCTGATAGAAATTCTGTCATTCTTCAGCTATTCCAAACTCTCATCTGCTTTTTTACTGAAATTTACTACTGGAGCTTTACTTGCAGATTTATCAGCTTCAAAGTAAGCCTTTTCTTTAAAACCAGCTAAATTAGCGATAAATAGCTGTGGCATAAGCTTGATATTAGTATTATATTCTCTTACTGAGTCATTAAATAAACGTCTTTCATTACTAATACGGTTCTCAGTACCTTCTAGCTGAGTCTGTAAAGCTAAGAAATTTTCATTAGCTTTTAAGTCTGGATACTTCTCTATGACTAGCATTAAGCGAGATAAACTGCCAGAAAGCTGTTTTTGGGCTTGTTCAAACTTAGCTAGGTTCTCAGGACTAAGATCTTTAGCTTCTAATTTAATTTGACTAGCGGAAGATCTAGCCTCGATTAC
>DAISHM010000040.1:0-7844 GCA_036822535.1 Candidatus Caenarcanales bacterium | reverse complement strand
CCCATCTCAAAAAGCATAGGGGTATGATTAAAGGGCACTGGCGTTAACTTATAATCATCAGCTTTTCTTCTTAAGGCTAGAGCAAGCGTAGTGAGATCACTATAGCCTAGAATCGGCTTAGGATTAGCTTCTAAGATCCTTTTATAATCAAGCTTATCTAAAATTTCTATACATGAAGCCCCACCCCGTACCGATAAAATGAAAGCAGTGTCATCTTCCATATAAGCTCTCATAAGCTCTTCAGCTTTTTCTGTAGCTAAACGCTTTTCAAGACTAAAAATTTTTTCTGAATAAATCGGTTGAAGACCTAAATCCTCTAAGTAACTTATCCCCCTTTTCAGCATGGGTAGCTGCTCTTCAGTTAGCGGGGAAGATAGTGATACTAAAGAGACTCTCATCTTCAGAAAATTGTATCAAGAGTATTTCGTAAACTCCAAATTCCTCAACGTTTCATGATGTTGAGAAGAATTCTCATCTAACATTAGCCGATTCTTAATCTTGATAAAATACTAAAGATTAGAAGTTCTGGAGTAAACTAGGTGAAAATATCAGCTAACGAAGAATATGGCTTGAGAATAATTTTAAGAATAGCTTTACTAGAGGATGAGTTCCCTAATAAGCTAGTTAGCTTGCACCAGATTGCGGAAGCTGAGGGGATTACACCAGAGTACACTGCTTCTATTATTACTCTACTTCGCAATGGAAGCCTTATAGAGAGTGTGAGAGGTAAGAATGGTGGTTATAAGCTAGCTAAAGAGCCTAAAGATATCAGTCTTTATAATGTAGTGAGTGCTTTAAGTGAAAAGATCTTCCCTAGTAGCTTCTGTGACTCTCACGCTGGAGTTTTAGAGAGATGCATGCATAGCAGCAGCTGTTCTATCAGACCAGTTTGGCATTATATTACTAGCTTATTAGATCAATTATTTAGCCGTATTACTTTAGCAGAGCTGATGCAAAAAGAAACTGATGTAAAAAATCTAGTAAATAACAGCATGGTAGATGTAATGGAGATGATTAAATAAGATGGAAACTAAAAGCAGCTCTATACTTGAAAATTTAAATTCTACTGAATATAAATATGGCTTTAGGACAGAGTTAGAAGCAGATACCTTCCCTAAGGGCTTATCTGAAGAGATTATTACTAAAATCTCCCAGATTAAAAATGAACCTCAATTCATGCTTGACTTTAGACTCAAAGCGTATAAAGCTTTTTTAGAAATGAAAGATCCAGATTGGGCTTTACTAAATTACCCTACTATAGATTTCCAGGACATCATCTACTACTCAGCTCCTAAGAAAAAAGCTAATAAAGATAATCTAGATGAAGTAGATCCAGAGATATTAAAAACCTATGAAAAGTTAGGAATACCTATAGAAGAGCAAAAAAGATTAGAAGGAATAGCTGTAGATGCTATATTTGACAGCGTTTCAGTAGCGAATACTCATAAAAAGGCTTTAGCCGAAATAGGAATTATATTCTGTTCTATCTCAGAAGCTATTATAGAGCACAGAGATTGAATAAAAATATATATAGGCTCTGTAGTACCACATAATGATAATTACTTCTCTGAGCTTAACAGTTCCGTTTTCAGCGATGGTACTTTTATTTACATCCCACCTAATACTAGATGTCCATTAGAGTTATCGACTAATTTTAGAATTAATACTAAAGGTTCAGGGCAGTTCGAGAGAACTTTAATCATCTGCGATGAGAACAGTTATGTCTCTTATTTAGAAGGCTGTACTGCACCCGCTTTCGATGAAAACCAGCTACATGCAGCAGTAGTAGAATTAATCACTTTAGATAATGCTGAAATTAAATACTCTTCTGTACAGAATTGGTACGCTGGAGATGAAAATGGCAAGGGTGGTATTTATAACTTCGTTACGAAAAGAGGTAAGTGCCTCGGTAAAAACTCTAAAATCTCTTGGACTCAAGTAGAGACTGGTTCTGCGATAACTTGGAAATATCCTAGCTGTATTTTAATGGGCGATAACAGTGTCGGTGAGTTTTATTCAGTCGCACTAACTAATAATATGCAGCAGGCTGATACTGGCACTAAGATGATACATATCGGTAAAAACACTAAATCTACGATTATTAGCAAGGGTATTTCCGCAGGTAAATCATCTAATGCCTATCGTGGACTCGTAAAAATTAGTGGAAAAGCGAAAGGGGCTAGAAACTACACACAGTGTGACTCTATGCTAATTGGCTCACACTCTAGGGCTAGCACAATACCTTATATAGAAGTGGCTGGTAACTCTAATTGTGTAGAGCACGAGGCGTCCACTTCTAAGATTTCAGAAGAACAACTTTTTTATCTCCAGCAGCGTGGAATTTCAGTAGAAGCAGCGATAGGACTTATCATTAGTGGCTTCTGTAAAGATGTTTTTAAAGAATTACCTGGAGAGTTTGCGGCAGAAGCGAATCAATTAATGTCTTTAAAATTAGAGAACAGTGTAGGGTAAAAGAGTTTGCAGAATTAAAAATTGAGAAAAATCAAATGACAGATAGCATATTAGAAGTTAAGAATTTAGAAGCCACCCTGGAAGAGGGAGAACAGATAATTAAAGGTTTAAACCTTACTATAAAAGCAGGTGAGATTCACGCCATCATGGGGCCTAATGGTTCAGGGAAAAGTACTTTATCTAAAATACTTTCTGGTCATCCAGCTTACTCTGTCAGTTCTGGCTCTATGAATTTCCTAGGCAAAGATTTAAATGAGCTAGAAGCTAATGAAAGAGCGAATCTCGGACTATTTTTAGCCTTCCAATATCCTTTAGAAATAGCTGGGGTAAATAATTTAGAGTTTTTAAGAATGGCTTATAACTCAAAACAGAAATATCACGGTAAAGAAGAAGCTGATCCTCTAGACTTTGATGATTTAGTAGAAGAGAAACTAAAAATATTAAATATGAAAAATGATTTCTTAAATCGTAATTTAAATGAGGGTTTCTCTGGTGGTGAAAAGAAGAAAAATGAAATTCTCCAGATGCTAATCCTAGAGCCTAGTTTAGTCGTTTTAGATGAAATAGATTCTGGTCTAGATATAGATGCCCTAAAAGCAGTAGCTAATGGTATTAATGCTTATAAGAATGAAAATAATGCTGTACTTATGATTACTCATTATCAGAGGCTTTTAGACTATGTAAAGCCAGACTATGTGCATGTACTGAGCGAAGGCAAAATAGTTTTATCTGGTGATGCAAGCTTAGCTCTAGAATTAGAGAAAAAAGGATACGATATTTTAAATGCCAAACTTAGTTAATAAAAGTAAAGCAGAAATAGAATTCACAGAGCGCCTCTTTAGAGCTAGTTCTAGCAGGTTATCTCAGGTGAACTGTATTCGTGAGCGTCAAGAATTGGCTCTAAAGAGGGCATCAGAATTAGGTTTCCCTCAAAAGGCTGATGAAGATTGGAAATATTATGATTTTCAATCTATATTAGATGGTTTTTTCTCTTTAGATATCTGCTCTATTAATAAAATAGATAAAGAATTTATTTCTCGCTATAGATTTCCAGAATGTAGTAAAAATCTTTTAGTGACTGTAAATGGTCATTTCTCCCCAGACTTATCTAGTATCTCTCTTACTGAAAAAAATATTTCTATCATTGACTTTAATGACTCTGAGAGACTTAAAGAGAATCAAGAACTCGCAGATTTAGTAAATAAGCATTTTGCAGAGAATATAGAACATGAAAGTAGCTTTTTTAAAGCTTGTAACACGGCTTTAATGAGTAATGGTTTTCTAATGAGCGTTCCTCCTGAAACTGAGATTGATGAAACTATTCAGATTCTACATTTCTCTAACGAAGCCTGTTTCAACCAAACCCGTTCATTAATTCACTTAGGTAAAAACTCTAAATTAAATCTAATAGTAAGTTACATAGGTTTATCAGATAGCCATTTCGTAAACAATGCCGTAGTTGAGCTAATTCTTTCTGAGGGAGCGAGATTCAAATTAGATAAAATTCAAGATGACACTCAGCAAGGAGTTTTACTCTATGATCTAAGCGCTAAGTTATACGGGCATAGTAAGTTAGAATATAACTCTTTAGACTTAAAAGCTAATCATTCACGCGATAGTATTAAAGTAGATTTACTAGAACCTGCTGCGAGTGCAGATATAAACGGCTTCTATATTCTAAACGGTGATAGAAGAGTACATAATGTTGTTAAAGTAAATCACTTAGTTCCTAACTGTACTAGTAGTCAGCTTAATAAAGGAATTATTTCTGATTCTGCAAGAGCCGAATTTAATGGTGAAATTAATGTAAGTGAAGCTGCAAATGGTACTGATGCAAAGCAATTAAATAAGAATCTTTTACTTTCACCATCTGCTCATATAGACTCTAGACCTCAATTAAACATACTTGCAGATGACGTAAAATGCTCACATGGCTCTACTGTAGGGGAATTAGATGAGGATGAGATTTTCTATTTACTAAGTCGTGGTATTAAAAAAGACGATGCTCTAGCGATGCTAACTCTTAGTTTCTGTGACGAAGTTATAGAAAAAATTCAGATCCCTAGTGCTAAACAGCATATTAGAAATTTAACTTTAGAAAACTTAGATACCAAAATCCATACTGCAAATACAGTACATAAATTAAAATAGAGAAAAAGAATGTCTAGTAAAAGTGAAATGGAAGTCCGAAAAAATTTAGATCTAGTACAGATCAGAAAGGATTTTCCTATTTTAGATTCAGTTATTAACGGCAAAAAACTAACATACTTAGATAATGCTGCCACTACTCATAAGCCTTTAAGCACTATTGAGCGTATGCATAATTTCATGATGAATGAAAATGGTACAGTGAGACGTGGTCTTTATAATTTATCTATTAATTCCACTAAGGCTTTTGACGAAGTCAGAGAAAAGGTTCGCCGTTTTATTAACGCTGCAAGTGCAAATGAAATAGTGTTCACCAGTGGTACTACTGAGAGTATAAATCTAGTGGCTCATAGTTTCTGCTCTGCTTTCGTAAAAAAAGATGATGCAATCTTAATCTCTGCTATAGAGCACCATGCGAACATAGTCCCTTGGCAGATTCAAGCCGAAAGATTAGGCGCTAAATTACTTTTCATACCAGTTTTAGATAGTGGTGATCTCGACTTAGATGAGTTTACACGACTAATAAAAACTCCTAACTTAAAAATTCTCGCTCTTACTCATATTTCTAATTCACTTGGCACCATTAATCCCATAAAAATGATGATTAAAGCAGCTCATGATGTAGGAATTAATGTCTTAATAGATGGCGCTCTATCAGCCCCGCACTTTAATTTCGATATCCAAGAGCTAGATGCTGATTTCTACACATTCTCTGGTCATAAAGTCTTTGGTCCTACTGGCATAGGCGTGCTTTATGGAAAGTATGATTTATTATCAGTTATGCCCCCTTACCGAGCTGGTGGTGAAATGATAGAGAAAGTTACCTTAGAAAAAAGCACATATACCACTCCACCACATCGTTTCGAGGCTGGCACTCCTCCTATTGCAGAAGTTATCGGCTTAGGTAGTTCTATAGACTATATAGAGAATATCGGTCTAGATCTAATCTCTGCTTATGAAAAGGATTTATTTAACTATGCTCTAAATCATTTAGAGTCCATTCCCGAAATCAAGATACTAGGTCAAGCTAAAGAACGTGCTTCATTACTGTCATTTACATGCAGTTCAGCAGAAGCTTTCGATATAGGTACTTTGCTAAATGAGTATGGAGTGGCAATTCGAGTAGGACATCATTGCGCCCAGCCAGTAATGCAGAGATTTGGGCTCAGCTCCACTGCTAGAGCGTCTTTCGCTTTTTATAATACGAAAGCAGAAATCGATACTTTTATTGATGCTTTAAAGCAAGTTTTAAAAATGTTTTAAAAGGAAAAAATATGATTAGCGAAAAAGAAATTGAAAATATGATCAGAAACGAGCTTCAAGTCGAAACTCTAGTAGTGAATGACCTCAGTGCTGGTAGCCATAATCACTGGGAGATAGAAATTAAAACCCCAGAATTTAATGGTATCCCTAAGATTAAACAGCATAGAAAAATTTATGAAATTTTAAAAGAGCCTTTAGCCAGTGAAGCGATACATGCCCTTATGATTAAATCTAGCGGCACTGAAACTAAGTAGTTTTTGGATAATTCACGTTAGTGAATCATCTCATTCTAATATAAATAAAAAGGAGAAAAATATTATGCAAATCGGTAACATGACTCAAGGTGAACTTCCACAAGAATTAAAAGAAAAAATCGAAGGAATTTTAGCTAAAGATAAAATAGTTTTATTTATGAAAGGTGATAGATTTCAGCCACAGTGTGGTTTTTCTGACGCAGTAGTAAAAGTTTTAAATTTTCATGACTGTGAGTATGCAACGTATGATGTACTATCGAATCCAGATCTAAGATCTGGTATGAAAGTATATTCAGAATGGGCGACTTTCCCGCAGCTTTATGTAAATAAAGAGGTTGTCGGCGGCTGTGACATTATTATGGAAATGCACCAAAATGGTGAAATGGCTGCGGTATTAAAGTAGAATAATACTTATGCCAAATTTAGCTGACTTTCATACTAAGACATTAAATCAGCTTTTTGCCATAGATCATGCAAATGTCTGGCACCCCTTCACTCAGCAAAAGCTTTCCCCTACAAAATTTTTAGTCAAAAGTTCTAAAAATGAATTTCTGAACGTTGTTGATGAAGTTGGGCGTGAAAAACAGCTTATAGATGGGATTTCATCATGGTGGGTAAATATTCATGGCCACTGTAATAAGTACATTAATGAGAAAATAAAAGAACAACTCGACAAATTAGAGCACGTTATCTTTGCTGGATTCACTCATGAAGGAGCTTTAGAGCTAGTTGATCGTATTTGCAGGATATTACCAAGAATAGATATGACTAACCTACACGATACAGCTCCTAGCCTAAATCGTGCATTCTTCTCAGATAACGGCTCTACCGCTGTAGAAGTAGCCTTAAAAATGGCGATACAGTTCTGGCATAACCAAGGCTTAGAGAATAAAAAACGCATAATCGCTTTTAAAGATAGTTATCACGGTGATACAGTAGGCGGAATGTCTAGCAGTGGTACTTTTATGAATTCTGCTTTTAAAAGCCTTATGTTTCCTGTAGATTTCGTCAGCTCCCCAGCTCCTAATTTTTCTAAGCGAGATAAAAATTTAAGCATACAAGAGCATGAAGATTTTATTGAAAAAGAAATTACGAAAGCTGGAGAGCAGAGTATAAAAGAGATTCAGAAGCTATTAGAATTGCACCCTAATAAATATGCATGCATCATCATTGAACCATTAATACTAGGCTCTGGTGGTATGAAGTTCCATAGTAAAGAATTTCTTAGAAGCCTTAGGAAGCTTTCACGTGAAAATAATGTTCTTCTAATCGCAGACGAAGTCTTTACTGGCTTTGGGCGTACTGGAGATGATTTCGCCTGTAAAGAAGCTATTATAGTACCAGATATTATCTGTCTATCTAAGGCTCTGACTGGGGGCTATTTACCGATGGGACTTAGTTTCTGTACTGATGAGATCTACGAAGCTTTTCATTCAGACTCACGTCTAAAAGCCTTTTTCCATGGTCATTCATATACAGCTAATCCCCTAGCCTGTGCTGCTGCTATAGCGAGCTTCGATCTTTATATAAAAGAAAAACGCTTAGAAGATGTGAAATTTATAAATTCTAAAATGAATCAATCCCTCAAAGTCCCAGAACTGCTTTTACACCCAGCTTTAAGGAATTTACGTATCATGGGTTCTGTAGCGGTATTAGAACTAGAGACTAGTAAAGAAAGTTCTTATTTACATGAACTAGGCCCTCGCC